>URPT01000028.1 GCA_900549845.1 uncultured Veillonella sp.
CCTACGCCATTGCCAATGTATACCAATGGGGAGATTACCACATCTTACCATCAGCTAAGAAGGTGGCTAATGAAGGTGAACCATCTGGCTTTGCCCGTTTCTTAAAAGGCTTATTTGTACAAGCAGATCAACGCAGATTGGCAAATAAAGTAAATGCTATTGCTCAGCAATGGTTGCGTAAATCTGCCGAGGCAGGCCTTGTTATTGCATACCGCAACTTGCGCATTACCTATGTAGAGCAAGGCAATAAGAAAATGGAAGAACAAGTCATTTTTGAAGGTGCTAAAGCAGGTTTGCCTCTCATGATGTATTTAGCAGGCGATATTTGTAAGTCTCGTGGGGAGCACGAAGGAGCGCTCGAATATTTTGAGCGCGGCGCCGCTATGAATAATGGCATGTGTTTGCGTGAAGCTGCCGAGTACTATGCAAAACCACGTGAGTCTAACAAAAGAATCCCTCAGGATATTCAAAAGGCCCTCAGATACTACGAGCGCGCTGCTATAAGCCCAGATTACTTAGACTTTGACGACCACGCTTATGTTACCATGCAAGCCATCATTATTCGTACCTTGAACATCGATGGTCAGTCCCAAGATTGGTCTCGCATTGCTCACTTATTGCAACAACCAGCTATTTACACGCTCGATGCTATTTGGCCATATCTCGCTTATGTATTTACTTTCAAAAAAGGTAATACCCCTGCAATAAGAAACGCCATAGAGTGCGTTAATCAGGCTAGCAAATGTCACGATAGATACGGTAGTTATGACTATGCGGACCATCTATGGCAACTGGCAGCCGGCTATTGCTACGAAATTGGTGCCATTACAAAAGAACCGGATTTAGACCAAGCCGTTACGTTCTACGAACATGCTCGTGAAAGCATCAGACGTATTAACACAAGAAACGATAATTGGTTAGGTGCTGGTGAGCCCTTGGTAATTCCTGATGAAGCGTCTGAGCGATTAGAAGCCTTTGAACTCGTTAATGGACACTATCAATACAAAGAAGGCATAAAAGAATCTTCTACAACTTGTAATCCTATGCCACCTGCATGGCCTCAAAATTCTGTGGATGTATTAGAAATCTTCGAGGACTCTACTACTGGTTGGCGTACTAATAAATACGACTGGAATTTCATCGAACGCGAGTGGGATACACAAAAATACCTCAGCTTTATCATCTATGATAATCGTCAATCTATAGAAAACGTCATTTATGATGTGTACAGTATCGTTATGTTCCACAATGAAGATAAAAACTCTTGTACTATCTATCTATACGGCTACCTTGAGGCTACTGACGAACGAGATGAAAGTTCGGAGCCTACAGTATATGAAATACGATACTTTAAAGAAATGTCCATTTCTGAAGGGCTCGCTTTAATTAAAGAATTCTATGATCATGCTACATTGCCTATTATTGATGAAAGCTGGGAGAGACAGTACAAAAACACTACTCCTCCACGGGAGTATGTATTAACTTGCGACAACGATATTTTCTACCTCAATCAATATGAATTTTCCAATCAAATGATTAAGGATGCCTTAGAAGGCGTAGCCAATGGCAAGTATGATATCATGGCGGTTCGCCCACCTAACCTCGACGATCCAGGTATTAGCTACTTCATCGAGCGTGGAAAAGGTAAAAACTTACACATTAGCCTCTATATCACTATAGAAGACGACGTAGAGGACGACATCGTATATGGCTTTGAACGAGAGTCTTGCAACTTAACCTCCATTAACTATTGGATTCAAGAATCTATAACAAGCAATAAACTGCCGGACTTAAGCGATTGGGAAGAAGTTAAAAAGAAACATAATTAATAATTATTTCGTAGCAAGAAATAACTAGCCCAAAGTCATTAAGCAAAAGACTAGCTCAAAGTCATTAAGCAAAAGACTAGGCAAAAAATGAGCCTACAAGTTTTTATAGCTATAAATGTATTACAAGACTAAAGGAGGGATACTTTGGAAACGTGGAAACGAACGGTGTACATCAGTTTAGTATGCGTATTCTGTACAGCCTTTGGGGTAAGTCAACTAGCACCTATTCTGCCTTTATACTTTCACGATTTAGGCGTCCAAACACCAGAAGCAATGTCGTTATGGTCTGGTTTAGCAACCGGTGCAACCTACATAATCGTTTGCTTAGCAGCACCATTTTGGGGGCGTGTGGCGGACAAAAAAGGTCGTAAAATTACATTAATACGATCTAGCTTTGGCATGGCATTATGCAATATATTAATTGCTTTTCAAACTACACCCGAAGGGGTTGTTTTAATCCGACTCATTCAAGGTCTAGTGAGTGGCTTTTACTCGGCATCAATTACATTAATAGCTTCAGAATCACCTATTGAACGAACTGGTTGGGCTTTAGGTTTACTAGCTTCTGCCAACCTTGCTGGTTCACTGATTGGTCCTCTATTAGGTGGATACATTGCAGATACAGTCGGTATTCGCAATGACTTTATCATCGTCGGTGCACTCATGGGTTTAGCTGGTGTGCTGGCTACTATATTCATCCATGAAAATTATGTACCACAACCGAATCCTGAAAAACTTTCCATCCGTAAGTTGAAAGAGCAAATACCGGAATTTAATAGTATTGTCGCATTATGTGTAGCGTCCTTTATCTATGCAATATGCATCATGTCCTTACAACCTGTTATCTCTGTATATATTAAGGGAATCGTTCCTAGTGATACAGAAAATCTAGCATTTATTGCAGGCGCTGTATTCTCCGCTATGGGTATTGCTCAACTTATGAGTAGTTCTCCACTAGGTAAATTAGTCGACAAGATCGGGCCACGTAAAGTATTAGTAGTATCTCTTATTTATGTAGGGATTCTAAATATCCCTCAAGCCTATGTTTCTGATGTATATCAACTTGCAATAATCAGGTTCCTACAAGGTTTTGGTTTAGGTGGCATGTTGCCTGCCTTAAACACTTACCTCTCTTCAAAAACGCCTCGAGAATTTACAGGCCAAGTATTTTCCTATAATCAGTCTTGTTTGTTTTTCGGTTATTTCTTGGGGTCTGTTGGTGGTGCTAGCCTTATGGCATGGCTAGGCTTTACTACCCTATTCTGGGTTAGTGGTGGCTTATTTATTATTTCCGCTCTCTGGATTGGCTTTAAACTTAAATAACGAAAATCTACAATATAAAGAGAACCCCATCATGATATTAATCATGATGGGGTTCTTTTCTTGTGAATTTTAAATTTAAGGTCGTTGAGCAAATGCGCTTTATGGCATTACAACTGCACAACTACTTTCATCTAATTATAATTATAATAACAACAGCATAATCACAACTGTAGCAATAATACATGGTACCGCATTACGTTTTGCCATTTCCATAGGATTAATTCCTGCAAGGCCCGCAATGATGATACCTGCACCTGCGACTGGACTCATACTACGACCGATACCAGCGCCTAGTTGAGCCATAGAGCCCAATTGCATAATACCATACCCAAAATCTGCCGCATGCGGTGTAACTGCGCCGTTAAACGCAAGGGCTGCTGCATTACCAGAACCAGAGATAACTGCCAATAAGAATGGACCAAAGGCAGCACCGATTTGAGCAATTTGTTGAGAGTTCTTCATGCCATCAATGAGTGCACTTGTAAGTCCAATGTACTGCATACCCGCAGTAAAGGCTGCCGCCGCAGCCATAAGACCTACTACATCACACATACCATCGCCAGTACCACGGAAGAATTTTTTAACTGCATCCGTTACATTAGGTCGTACAGCAACAATGCCAATTGCCGTACCAATTAACATGGATACCGGAACAGAAATTTCTGGGATTACTGCTACTTGTTTACTACCGAGCACAAGTAATACAAGTGGAATGATTGGGATGATAGCATATAAATAATTTACTTTAAATTCTTTACCTTCTTCTTCGTTAGCATCTTTCAATACATATCCTGTATGCTCTTTCTTAACGATAGCTACGATATTGAGCAAAATAGCTGCTACGACAATACCAATAATAGCTTGCATAGAGAAGCTCGCAATAACGGTCATTACGTCTTCACCGGCTAGTTGTGCTACTTGTGGGTTAAACATAAGACCTGGGCTCAATGCACTTCCCCATGTACCTAGGAAAATAGCAGAGCCTGCCATCGCTGGATGCACACCGGAGCGAATAAGTGCAGGAATTAATAGAGCACCTACTGCAGCTGCACAGCCTGCCGCTGTAGGTAACGCAATGTTAATCAAGAACGTAATAATAACAGCACCAGGGATGATGATTTTAGTCATTTTTTTAAGGCCTGCAGAGATGAAATATACCATGTGCTCTGTACATTTTGTATATTCCATAACATAACTAAAACCAAGCACTGTACAAATAGTTGGTACAAGACCTGGATTTGTAAGCTCTTTTACAAACGCTGTCGTACCTGCACCAATCTGCCCACCAATAAAGCACATTAACAAGCCCGATAATAACAACACGAGCCGTGTTTCAAACTGCTTAATAATGGCAATAAACGTCGCCACTACGATAACAATACCAGCAATAACCATAATCTCTCCAATCCGTGTATTCCCTACCAATAGCGAGTATTCTCTGCCATTCTATTGCGGAATACACCCTTCTAACCACGTAAAATATGATATCTTAGCTAGTTAACACATTTCTAACTAAATTATATATATGTACAAACATATTCATCAGTACTCAATCTAATTAAGTTTAGTACTTTCTAAGCTAAGCTTTCTTAGCACAGTATCTAATATCTTAGCTCCCGTAACGATGTCATCCATATCTGCAAATTCAGCTGGATTATGACTAATACCTTCGCGGCATGGAATAAAAATCATTCCTGTAGGAACATCATCAGCCCAATGCATGGCATCATGACCAGCACCGCTTGGCATGGTCATATAGTCTACGCCTACAGACTGAACAGCCTCTTCAATTTCGCGAATCATCACAGGATGCATCGCCACCGGATGATCTTGTGCAACAGGCTCAATCGTATAGGATAATCCTCGTTTCTCTGCAATAACATCAATAAATTCCTTAATGAGGGTAACTACAGAATCTCGGGCCACCTTAGAAATACTGCGAATATCTACGCCCAGTTTAACAGCCCCAGGAATAACGTTCATCGCTCCTGGCACAACCTCTACTACACCGACTGTACCCACTACTGGAGGCTCTTCTTGCATGGATGCAATCTCCTCAATACCGAGTATGATTTTTGAAGCCCCACAGAGCGCATCATGACGCAAGTTCATTGGCGTTGCTCCACTATGATCCGCATTGCCACGAATGGTTACATAGAACCGCTCTGGTGCAGCAATACCAGTTACAACACCGATAGGTTTCGCTTCGTGCTCTAACACTTTACCTTGTTCAATATGAATTTCTGTGAAAGACTTTACAGGTCTCTTATATTCCATATGCTCAATAGCATCTGGATTTAAATTACGCTCTTTTAATGCGTCATACAAGGAAATGCCTTGTTTATCTACTAAGCGTTGTAAATCTTGCAATGTCAATTCACCGCGCATAGCTTTACTACCCAATGTGGCTGCTCCAAAGCGGCTAGACTCTTCACACATAAAGTCTACTACTACAATAGTATGGTCATGTTCAAAACCATCATCAGTCATACTGCGAACCGCTTCGATAGCAGATAATACACCCACAACACCATCATAATTGCCTCCATTAGGTACGCTGTCCGTATGAGAACCAACCATGACAACCGGTAAATCAGGATTCTTACCTACCTTATAGCCTAGCACATTTCCAAAATCGTCTATCTCTACAGTTAGACCCGCATCAGTCATACAATCAATAATATATTGGCGACCTTCCCAATCAGAATCGGTGAAAGCTAGACGATTAATACCTTCACCAGGTGCAGTCAACTGCGCCATAGCATCAAAGTCCTTAGCTAAACGCTCTCGTTGAATCATATAACTCCCCACAATCTAATACTCATATTACATCTAACTTATAGCCCACTATACATATTTCTATGCATCCATCTATATAGTTATGCATCTATATAGTTATGCATCTATAGTTTGGATATATACATCGCAATATCTCAATCAATATAGCCTATTTTAAATAGTGCGTAGCAATTGTACCTAATGCAACAATGCCGTTTAACATATCTTCTTCATCGATATCGAATAATGGATTATGATGAGGTGCTTTAATAGCTGAGCCCAATACCATATAGGTTGCTCGACCACCACGATCAATTACACGGTTCAAGAAGTATGCACAGTCTTCACTACCGCCACCGCTATAATCGAATGGAACTTCTTTAAAGATACCTAATGGTTCAATGATAGATTGTACTTCGCGAGCTAAATCATCGCTAATACGGCCTGCCGGAGTTTCACCTTGTTTTGTAATTTCAAAGGTACAATCATGCATTTCTGCAGCACCTTTAATAATGGTCTTAGTGCGTTCAATCATATAATCATTAATCTCTGTAGTAGCACCACGAGTTTCTAATTTAAGTGTTGCTACATCAGGAGTAACATTGCGACCTGTACCACTTTCAAAAACACCTACATTCATGCGAGATGCACCCCCACTATGGCGAGCAATGGCTTGTAAGTTAATAACAGCTGTACAGCCGGCAAGCATGGCATTTTGAGCCTTTTCTGGAGAACCACCTGCATGGGAAGAATAGCCATGGAATACAGCATCAAGTTTTGTAGTCGCTAAAAAGCCATGATCACTACAAGCAAAGCAATTAGATAACTGTTCATTAAATCCGATATGCATGCCGAACATCAAGTCTACATCATCTACTACGCCAGCCTCTACCATCGCTTTAGCACCACGTACGCCTTCCTCTGCTGGTTGGAAGATAAGTTTAATAGTGCCCTTCAAGCCATCCTTATGTGTAGCAATATATTCAGCAAGACCAAGGCCCATTGTCATATGTGTATCATGACCACAAGCATGCATAGCCTTCTCATGGCGGGAACGGAAACCATTCTTAGCAGGAATATGGTTAGATGCTTTAGATTCGATAACATCATTAGAATCCATATCTGCACGGAATGCTACTACAGGACCATCAACACTGAACTTCATAGTTGCTACAATAGCTGTTTTACCATAGCCCATCTTCTCTACTAGTTCAGGATCAGCACCTTCATCCATAGCACGAGCCATGGCTGCTTTCATAACATCCTCGCTCGGCAAACCCATACGAGAATCTAAATCAAGCACTTCTGCACCGAGTGCCACATCATACCCCAAAGCAATTAGCTTTTCAGCTACTTTAGCGGCAGAACGATATTCGAGCCAAGCTGGCTCTGGATACATATGAAAATCACGACGTAAAGCAATAAAATCATCGCGGCGTTGTTGTACGAAATCTTTTACAGACATACTTACCTCCTAAAATACAATAGATACCTATACTTCAACTATATAAAGAGCTACACAAATAGCTAATTAAATAGTCAACCAATAAGATTATGTATACAGAATTATAAATTTCTATATACATCAATAATAATTCTTGTATTTATTATAACTTATATTGATATTTTTAGAAATAAAAAAGCATACATACGCAGATCACACAATTTCCTCTTTATTTAATTTTTTTAGTACTTCTCGTTTGATTTGACGGTGTCGATCCCAGGCGATAATGAATACGGTTGCAATGATGCAAATCATGCCAAAAATACCGACCAGCGTAAAACGATTCCCCAGCAATACCCATCCAAAGATTGCTGCTGAGATTGGTTCTAATGATGAAAGTATAGAGCCTTGTAAAGCACCAATGAGTGTAACCCCTTCCATATAAGCATTAAAGGATACGACCGTACCAAGTATGATGATAGCAAATAATCCTAACCAGGTCATGCCATCCCAGAGGGCTTCTGATTCTACTTGTTGAAACATGGCTAAGGATAAAATACCACAGATAAACATGGCAAAACCCACAATGGATGTGGTGCCATATTTCTTTAATAGCTCAATAGGTTGCAATGTATATACACAGATACTAGCTGCCGATACAAGCCCCCAGAATAAAGCAAGCACATTAAAGTTCGAAACATCTAGCCCTTCTTGCATGACGATACAGAGTGTTCCCACCAAGGCTAATACAATACAGAAAAACTCTGGTACAGATGGCTTTTTAAAGTATCTCAAAAACAAATAGATAATGATCAGCGTAGGCGCAACATTTTGAAGGACCGTAGCAATACCGACTCCTGAAATGGCAATGGACTTGAAGTATGAATACTGAGCTAAAGCAATACCTAAAATACCAAATACTAATAATTTTCCTATATCCTTAGGTTCTGTAAAGATAGAGAAAATACGCTTACCATCCCTTATATAGGCAAGTCCTATCGTCAATATACCTGCTATGAGCAAACGCGCTTCTAATAGCCACTCCACATTGATATGCTTTGCATTTTCAAGGAATTGTACAGATGTGCCTGAAAGCCCCCAAAGTAGGGTACCTAAAATGGCAAGGGCCATACCTTTCCATTGTTTTTCCTCCATATAACCTCCTATAACAACTACTTTCACATTATGTACAATATAACAAAGAGGCCTCTAAGCCGCAATATCCAGCAAAGAGACCTCAAACTATGTACGTTTTTCCAGAGCAATTATAATAACAGTAGCAATGATCATGGCCATGCCAATTAGCCCTAATGCACTAAATTGGTTGTCTAAAAAAGCCCATCCAAAGAAAGCTGCCGAAATCGGTTCAATAGATGACAAAATGGATCCAGGCACTGAACCTATTCTCTTAACACCTTCTAAATAAGCATTAAAGGATACAATTGTCCCCAAAAAGACAACATTGAAACAGCCAATAACAGTCCATACATCCCACATAGCATACGAATTTGGCTGATGAAATAAAATAGCAGCAACAATACCACTGAGAAGCATACCAAATCCTACAATCGGCAAGGTTCCATATTTATATAGTAAATCTACAGGAGAAACACTATATACAGCGACCCCTACAGCAGATAGGAGTCCCCATACGAGCACTGCTAGTGGGAATCGCTCCATAGAAAAGCCATCATTCCCCATCAAACAAATCGTGCCTACCAAGGCCAGTATAACGGAAATAATCTCCCCTTTAGAGGGCCTTTTACCATAACGGGCAAGCATATAAATAATAATCATTGATGGCGCCAAGTATTGAAGCACCGTCGCAATACCGGCCCCTGCTAAAGCAATGGATTTAAAGTATGTATATTGGCATAAAGCCATGCCAAATACACCAAAAACGATAAGCCCTACCGTATCTTTCAAACTACGAAAGACATGGAAGATAGAATTACCATATTTAAACCATGCATAGATAACAGTCAACAGTCCTGCTGTAATTAATCGCATGGTGACTAACCATTCCAAGTTCATATCCCTAAAGTTACTTAAGAACTGTACTGAAGCACCTGATACGCCCCATAAAACAGCACCTAATAGGGTTAGTAAGACACCTATAATTTCATATCGCTTCATAGGATTACTCGCCTAAGAGATCCACATGCACTTTTACAACAACCTTGCGGATTTTAATAGGCTTATCGTTTACAGCAAGTAGGGGGCGATGGATATCGGACGGGAAAAATACTGTATAGTATCCTTCTGGGCAATGGATTTGTCCTTCATCGACAGCTTCGTTTGGGTAGAAATAGCAATCACGATCTGGATAAGACTCCACAGGCTTTACGAGGCCTTTATCTACGAAAAAGCCCATATTTTCTTCGCCGCATACCATGAATTGAATATCTACATAATTGCGGTGAGACTCAGGTTTTGTAGTTTCAAACAATTTTGTTTCTACATCGTCTACATTGGCGTACATCATGTCCCCTTCAATGGCATGGCGGCCGCCTGGTAATGCTTTCAAATCTGTATTTTTTAGGAAATCCAAAGCTCGTACGATGGCTTTAGGATAACCCATTTTTGTATAATCTGCAGTAATGCTAGAAAAAAACATATACGATCCTTTCCCGATATATGGAAATAACACCCGATACATAAGCAATTATATTATCTTAATGTTAGCACATATATACATAAAGGACTAGCAATTCTATTATTTCCACTGCTATTTCCACTGCATCTATACATACCAGTGATTAGGTCCCAATATTCTCCGTTATCGATTAGGTTCTATCGTAATCTATTTCAAATATAGTAAAAGCCCTCCATACGCTACATATATGGAGGGCTCGTGTAAAATACTATTCAAATTTATGACTTACGTCAATTGTTATGCTATTAAGTTGTTACGATATGCAATTATCTATTCAGTTGTAGTGATTCTAACTGTATTTGATACAGTACGTGGACATGTTCTTAACTTTATTCTTGAGTCTTACGAGCAGCGATAATTTCTTCCGCTTGCTTATGTGGAACCTCTTCATAAGTATAGAACTGACGGTTAAATACGCCTTGTCCTTGAGTGATAGAGCGCAATGCAGTTACATAGTCGGCCATTTCAGCCAATGGTACTTGAGCTTTAACAACAGAAATACCTGTTCTTTCACTTTGTTCCATGCCTAATACACGACCTCGACGGCTATTCAAATCACCCATGATGTCGCCCATGAAAGCATCTGGTGCAAACACGTTAACTTCATAGATTGGTTCTAATAGGACTGGTTTCGCCTTAGGAATTACATCCTTGATAGCTTGTGACGTAGCTACTTTAAATGCTAACTCTGAGGAGTCTACGCTATGGTAAGATCCATCCAAGAGTGTCACTTGCACGCCAATCATAGGATATCCCGCAATTAAGCCTTTATCTAGGGTTTCTTTGGCACCCTTTTCCACTGCTGGTATGTATTGTTTAGGTACAGCACCACCAAAGATTTTGTCTACGAATGCAAATTCGCTTCCATCGTATAATGGGTCCACTTGAATCTTAACGTGACCATATTGACCATGACCGCCACTTTGTTTCTTATATTTAGACTCGGTTTCAGCGGAGCCTTTAATTGTTTCGCGGTATGGAATATATGGAGTCACAAGTTTAGCTTGTACGCCATATTTACGATCCATTTTGTTGAGGATATGCTCAAGATGAACCTCGCCCATACAATCGATTTGTAGTTGACGGGCCTCAGCATTTTTCACTACTACGCAAGTAGGATCTTCTTCTGCTACTTTTAGAACAGCACTAGCTAATTTTTCCTCCTCACCTTTTTTCACAGGTTCTAATGCCACTGTGTATAGAGGTTGAGGGAATCGGATAGCATCGTATGTTACTTTAAAGTCAGGAGCAGTTAATGTATCGCCAGTCTTAGCATTAGCCAATTTCGGTATCACTACGATATCGCCAGCTTTAGCGGCAGATACAGGGATTTGTTGCTTCCCGATAAGGGTAACCATCTTGCCCCATTTTTCTTCTACACCTTGGTTTACATCATAAAGGCGATCGCCTTCTTTTAGTTCACCAGAGAAGATACGTACAAAGCTTTGTTTGCCTGCGAATGGGTCTAACAATGTTTTAAATACAAATGCAGTTAAAGGTTTATCTACATGTACTACACATTGTTCGCCGGTTTCCGCATCAGTTGCGGTCATCACTTTTTTAGTTGCATCCGGCATGTAACGGATCATACGATCCAATACTTGATCTAGGCCAATACGAGATGTGGCACTGCCACACATGATTGGGCACACACGGCCACTAATCATCCCTTCACGCAAGCCTTGGCGAATTTCCTCTAAGGATAATTCTTCGCCTTCTAAATATTTTTCCAACAATTCATCGCTACCTTCAGCCGCGGCTTCTACGGTCATTTCCCGAATTTCTTGAGCCTTTTCGATAAGGTGAGCTGGTACAGCAATCTCTGTTGGTTGGCCGTCCTTGTAAGTAAACGCAGTCATTTTTGCTACGTCTACGACGCCTTCAAAGTTGGCGCCTTCACCGATAGGAATCTGCAATGGCATAATGCCTTTGCCAAATAATTCCCGCATTCTTTCAATAGTACCGAAGAAATCGGCACCATCTACATCCATTTTATTGATAAATGCCATGCGTGGCATTTGTAATTCCACTGCATAATCCCATGCGCGAACTGTGTCAGTTTCTACACCAGATGTGGCGGATAGTACCATCAACATACCATCGCACGCACGCAAAGCGGCACGAACTTCACCATGGAATTCATTATAGCCTGGAGTATCTACGAAGTTAACCTTATGGTCATGCCATTCACATGGAGCCATGCCCAATTGGATTGTTACGTTACGTTTAATTTCTTCAGGTTCAAAGTCCATAATATGTTTATTGTCTTGGCCTTTACCTACGAAATCAACCGCACCAGAGGTTAACAACAAAGATTCGACAAGAGCTGTTTTACCCGCACCATCGTGGGAAACAACAGCAACATTTCTAATTTTATCACTACTGTACTCTTTCATCGGAATCGCCTCCTTAATGGCAAATTACGGCTTTTGCTATTACATTTCGACACCCAAATAGAAAAGTCCTCTTTTTCCGAAAAAATTTATCAAAAAAAGAGGACTCTTTATTAATATTAATTTATATATGAGTATTATCTACCCACTAAAGAGGCACAGCCGCCAAGAAGCGCCATGAAAAGTGCCCAAATTATAGCGAAGATTATGGACGTTAAGATGCAAGCAATGAATACTTTCATCTTCGTGAGCATTACTTGTCTTGCCATAAGTTCTAAGGATACCCAAATGGATATAACAAATAATGCTATTGTTCCTACAACATAGATGACACCAGCAAGGGCACTACTATCGGATGCTAGACCTAATATGCCCATTAAAACCAAGACTATCGTATAACCAATACTAAATAATAGTACGCCATACCCTTGTAAATACCAACTAACTTTCATAATGGCTTGTACGTTGTCGGTACCACCCATCTTAGTGATAACCCAGTTATATACATACGAACCGATGGCCACCATCACAAAGGACCAGCCGATACTAATAAGCCATGCAAAGATGAATATAAAGCTAGCACCGATACCGAGTAAATAGGTTAAACCAGTAAATTCATTATGAGGGAGAAATGGAATTAACATAGTCCCAAATAAAGCCAATATAATATATGGGATAGCCCACAGAAATACAGTGCCCCAGAAACCTTTTTTCAATGTCCCCGATTGTACAACTTGATCAATACCGCCTTTAAAAGGACTCACAAACAACCGCCAAAAATCAGAATACCATTTCGTCTCCATAATACACCTCATATACAAACTAAAACTCTCCCGTACGCTTGCCGTAGTGTTTGGAGTCACCATTTTGCTTCCAGCCAACGGTATCACCGATGGACATTACGCGACGCGTTAAGCAGTCTTTACATTTATCTGCATTATCATCTACGCAAGGTTTGTTATCATATAACAAATACTTGGCCCGATGTTCAGGGATTGTAATAATAGGCATCAAAATATTGGCACCTGCAGCAAGGCCTTTTTCACGGCCAAGTTTATCCAAAGCTTGTAATGCTGTTGTAGCCGCAATATTTACGTCTTTTAAGAATAAACGGGTTAACGCAATCATCTTAAGGCCTAATTGAATACGGCGCAATTTACCAGCTTCATCATCGATGCCCATAGCTAATGCTTCTTGGCCTAGGGGCGTATCGTGATGCACCACATATGGTCCCATACCGATCATGTCGATATCCATATCACGATAGAACAAGATATCATTTACCAGGTCTTCTTCAGTTTGACCAGGCAAACCAATCATGACGCCTGTACCCACTTGGAAACCTACGCGGCGCAAGCTACGTAAGCATTCAACGCGCGTTTCAAAGGAGTGTAGTTCATCTTGAGGATGAATTTTATGATACAATTCTTTATTTGTTGTTTCAATGCGCAATAAATAACGACTAGCACCGGCTTCACGCATGCGGCGGTACGTCTCTTCGCTTTGTTCCCCTACGCACATCGTAATGCCCAGGGAACCATCGCCAATGGCTTTAATATCGCGAATGAGATCTACCACATAATCAACGAATATATCATCACTGCGTTCACCAGATTGTAACGTAATAGAACCATATTCATGGTCATACGCCCACTGTGCCATCTTGATGATGTCTTCACGATTCATATCAAAGCGTTCCGTCTTGTCATTTTCACGACGGATACCGCAGTAATTACAATTCTTAATGCATCGGTTCGAGAACTCGATGAGGCCACGATAATACGCTACAGGCTTTACATATTTCGCCTTCACTTCGTAAGCCTTTTTATATATTAACTGCAACTGTTCTTCATCAGTTACAGACATGAGAAATCGCAATTCTTCCTCGGTCAGCCATTCATCGCCGACGAGGTCTTTTCCGAGAATGTCTTGCACTTGCAAACAATCACTTCCTTTCATAACGAACCGTCATCGATTCGCTTGGTATGGTAATGGATTCAATGTCAGAAACACAAGTAAATCCATTGACTTCGCGCGGCAAGTCCCGCACATGTTTCACT
>URPT01000029.1 GCA_900549845.1 uncultured Veillonella sp.
AGAATGCCTCTAAGAATACCTGTAATTTTAGCACGTACCGGTTCTTCATCTACATAACCAATGACTTCATTAGCTTGTACAGAATCGCCGATATGGCGCTTAGCTGTAAACAGACCAGCCTTTGATGAGTGAATAACACGTTCATGAGTATAACCACCTACATTACCAGGAATACCCGTATTAGGTTGCGCCGGGCCATCATAGATACAGCGACCTAAATAATGACCACGCATAGTTTCAATAACCACATCCACATCATGCCCTGCAGTAAATCCAGGCCCCACACCAATGACGAGATCTGCATCATCACGTTTGGTGCCAAGATTCTTTTTACTTAAAATAGCATCTACAACAATAGCTGGCTTCAATGTATCAAGTAGCTCTTCATATGAACTAGTCACAACGGGAATAACACCTTGTGCCAACGTATCTGCTACTTCGCTAAGGGCTACATGACGTGCTACAAAGCGTTCCAAAATCATTTCTCCACGATGTACAGCATTGCCATAACATACTTCACGGCGAATCATGGTAGGAATGGCGATTTCGTTAATCACCACAGGATAGCCTGCACGTTTCAATCTATATACAGCGCCAGAAGCGATATCTCCGCCTCCACGCATAAGCACTAATGGTTTCATAATGCCTCACTTTCACGTTCTTTTAAACGCTCAAAATCATCGGGTGTATCGATATCATATCCAATATCGTCACGAATCCATAATTTGATAACATGGTCTTTACCACTACCGCGAATGATAGTTTTACCACCTTGATCCCCTTGAATATGTTGCAATGATTCAAACCAATGTGAACCAAATAAAACAGGATTTCCCGACTGATAATTCGCCCCATAATGCGGGACGACGATAGTTTTCGAATGAAAGTTATCACTAAATGCACTAATAACCTGATGTACAACATTCCCAGTCAATAGTGGTTGATCCCCTACAGAACAAAGAATGCCGTCTAGCGGTATCGGTGAATTTTCTACCAAGTAACGTACTCCTATCGCTATGGACAGGCCTTGTCCACGATTAGGATGTTCATTCTGAACCACTTCAAACCCATAGCTCGTAACTATAGGTTCTAATCTTTCATGATCATCACCAGTAACCGCTACAAAAGGTAGTTTACAGGATTCAGTAATTCCTACCGAATCATTCCATCCACAATGAAGAGCCCCACAGACCGCATCTAAAACAGTTTTACCACGCCAAGGCAAAAGTTGCTTATTACATCCCATGCGCTTAGATTGACCTCCTACGAGGAGGACAATGCCAATATGCAAAGGACGACGGTCTATGGGGTCTCTCATGGGACTGAAAGCGGTATTAGATTTTGCTTTCACATAAGTCATGAGTACCTACCGACATTGAATAATGCGACGGATTTCACAACTTGCTTTATATCCATCAGCTAAGATGATAGCGGAAATGTCGCTATCTACAATATGATCAATAAAATCATCAATGATACGATGTTGCACCGTTTCATAACCAGTACAGAACAGAATTTTTTTACCTTTACTGTATTGGAATAAACCTTGCTTATGGAGCACAAGATCAGCCAACATACGTGGCGTTACAATGGCCCCCATATCGCGTTTCACAATATCTTGAACGAGCTCGATATTATGCACGTGCTCATCATCAAGCGGCGCTCCTAACATTTGTAAATTCACAAGACCAATCGTAGTCTTTGTGAGAGATGGGATAACTGGCTCAGTCGTCTTAGGAGCCTTAAGCCATTTTTCCTTTGCCCCATCTGCTTCTACTACAATTTGCCAGTTCGGATGCAACTTTGCTAAACCATCAATAAGATCACAATCTAAGGAGTCCACTTTTGTTCCTGTAATACCAGAGAACCACGCACCACAATATCCACGCAAAATACGATCAGTACAATATTCATCAGCTTCATTAATATTTCGAGTATAAATCGGTTCATAATGAGCCACTTGAGATTCATAGAGTCGAGTCGTAGTCGTAACTACGATGGGCTGACCTTTCAGCCTTCCATATTCTACTAATTTTGAAAGCACAGTCGTTTTACCGCCAGCCCCAACGAGGGCCACGATTCCCGGCTGAATCAATCGATTCCAATAGGATGTTTGTGATGTCATAAAACCAGGCCTCCTTAGAAAGGAAAAGTAAATAGAAATCTCTATACTTTATATTTCTCGTCCATAGCCATAAATACCTTCTCAGGTGTCATAGGTAGTGTACGAACGTCCGCACCAACTGCATTTTTAATAGCATGTTGAATAGCTGGACTAGCCGTATTAATAACAACTTCACCAATAGATTTGGCACCAAATCCGCCTGTCGGTTCATAAGACTCTACAAAGTCTACATGTAACTCACCAATATCTTGACGGGTTGGAATTTTATAAGTCATAAGGTTATTAGTCTCTAAGCGACCATTATTGGAATAGCGTACATCTTCATACAACGCCATGCCGATAGCTTGTACTACGCCGCCTTCAACTTGAACGCGAGCCAATTTAGGATTGATAACAGTACCGCAGTCGATGCAGGAGTATGTATGAAGCGGAATAACCTTGCCAGTTTGTTTGTCTACTTTTACCTCTGCAATGGTTGCCATAAATGGAGGTGGGGATGTATGACTGCCCCATGTAGCGAAACCAGACAATTGTTCTGCATTAACGCCTACCAATAATTTTGGAGCTAATTGATGGATATCCATAGTTTGAGAACCATCTTTTGTGGTAGCTACAACGCCATCAAAGTCGATGTTTTCTACATCTGTATCAAAGAATTGAGCAAACTTAGCAATAATCTTAGTGCGTAATTCTTCAGCAGCCATTTTCGCTGCCGTACCAGTTACGTATGTTGTACTAGATGCATAGGAACCTGGATCAAATGGTACGATGTCTGTATCAGATTCAACAACAGTCATGTATTCCATAGGACAGCCAATGATTTCACAAGCCATTTGAGTCAATACAGTATTAGCACCCATGCCCATATCGGAAGAGCCCGTATACAATGTGTAGTTACCATCATCGCCAAGACGAATTTCTACAGATGCTACGTCAATATTAGCAACGCCAGAACCTTGCAATGCTAGCGCCATACCAAGGCCGCCACGGTAGCGTTCATCGATATCCCAAGAATGAGGACGTTCATCCCAACGAGCCATTTCTTTTACGCGGTTTACTGTATCTTGGAATAGACCAGAGTCAAGATATTCATCTGGAGCGTATACCAAGCTTTGTTCACCTTGAGCAATCAAGTTCTTTTGACGCAATTCAGCAGGGTCTATACCCATTTTGTCCGCCAAGTTATTAACTGCACACTCTAAAGGCCATAACGCTTCGGTAGCACCATAACCGCGGAATGCACCGCCTGGTGTATGGTTCATGTATACGCCTTCTGTACCGTAGTGGACAGCTGTCGCTTTATTGTATAAAGGAATGGACTTATGCTCACCAGCTGTAGTAGTAGTGAAACAGTGAGTTGCATGAGCACCTGCATCAGTAATGGAGTCCATATCAATTACTTTGATAATTCCATCTTTTGTAGCACCTACACGGATTTTCCATTCACGAGCATGACGTGTAGTGGAGCAAGTCTGTGCTTCAGTGCGATCGTATAAGAGGTAGCAAGGTTTTTTCAATGTCCACGCCACAAAAGCTGTCATAATTTCTGTGCAAGCCGTTTGTTTAGAACCGAAACCACCGCCGATACGAGGTTTGATTACGCGAACCTTTGTAGCCGGAATTCCTAATGCACGCGCAATATGACGGCGTACATGGAATACGATTTGTGTAGAAGATACGATAACTACGCGGCCCAATGCATCAATGTAACCATAACTTTGGAATGGCTCCATCGCTGTTTGGCGTGTAGCTTGGTCAAAGTAAGTACCATCTACTACATAATCACATTTTGCAAGTTCAGCTTCAATATCGCCTACTCGTTTATGATAAGATACGCAAATATTGCGTTTATAATCTTGACCTACAGGGATATTGTTATGAATATCATCTTCAGGGTGGACTACTGTTTCATGGTCGATAGCAGTATGCATATCAAGTACAGGTTTTTGTACTTCGTATTCAACCTTGATAAGAGGCATCGCTTTAAGTGCTGTAGCTTCATCTTTTGCAACAACAAGAGCCACTTCATCGCCTACATAGCGAACTACAGGGTCTAAGATAAGCGCATCATAAGCAGATGGCTCTGGATAGGTTTGACCAGCCAATGTAAAACGAGTATTAGGCACATCTTCATGTGTAAAGATCGCTTCTACGCCAGGAATCAATTTAGCTTTAGATGTATCGATTGATTTAATGCGCGCCTGTGCATGAGGACTACGAAGAACCTTAATAACGAGCGCATCTTTTGGAACAAAATCGCCAGTATAAGACGGTTTACCCGTCAAAATACCTTTAGAGTCAACTTTGTCATAGGATTTACCAATGTGCTTATTCATTATTTTAGGCCTCCTTCTAAGAATTTACGAACCCCTCGAAGTTGTGATTCATAGCCAGTACAACGGCACAAGTTACCGATGAGGTATTCACGAATCTCATCATCACTAGCCTTTGGATTTTTACGTTTTAAGTTGATAGCACTCATCATCATGCCAGTTGTACAGAAGCCGCATTGGTCAGCGCCTTCGCTAGCAATACAAGCCGCTAATAATTCAGCCTCTTCTTGCAAGCCTTCTAATGTGGTGATTTTATGACCAGGCGCACGGAATGTAGGATATGCACAAGACAAAATAATTTCGTCATCTACCCATACAGTGCAAAGGCCACAGTTTGTTGTGTCACAGCCACAACGTACGCTGTAGTAACCAAGATTACGCAATGTATCCAATAACATTTCATCAGTTGGCACATTAACAGTTACATTTTTATTATTAATATTAAGTACGAGTTCCATTATTGTGCCACCTCCTTAGCCAAGCGTTGAACCATAGCTTTTACCATTTCCATGCGATATTCTTTGGACGCATGAGAATTAGATTGGTAAACTAACTCTTCAGATGCTAATTGACCTGCTTCTTTTGCTGCAGACAATCCTTTTTCTGAAAGCAAAGCACTTGCTTTTTCTGCTAATTGAGGCACGCCAGGTCTTGTACCGATGTACACTTCAACGCCTTTGTCATCACGGCGCAGAGCACCTGTCAACACTGGGAAGTCACCACGAGAGATGCGAAGAGCCTCTACAGCTACAGGCACATCTACTTTAGGGATACGAATTTCCACGAGGATATCACGTTCTCTGTATTTCATATAGTCATGTATGGACATGCGACCGCCTTTAAAAGTAACGATGTCTGCATGTACTGCCATTAATGCAGGAATAATGTCGGAGAAGCCGAAGCGGCTTGCTACAGATCCACCCATAGTAGCAGTGTTGCGGAATTGAATGCCAAGAATTTCTTTAACACCTTTAACAACAGCACCCCCACAGAATTGTTGTAATGGCTCAAAACGTTCCACATCACCTTGCGTTGCCATAGCACCAATGGCAAATTCGTTATCCTCTTCACGAACATAACGCAAGTCAAGACTAGCCATATCAATCACTGCAGGCCATGTGCGCCGACCTAAACGCAACCAGCAGCCGCCAGCTAGCATTGGGGCAGTTTTGTTTTTTGTGGCTAATTCATAAGCCTCTTCCACCGTCTTCGGTTGTAATACTTTCATAAATGCTAACATAATCTGTCCTCTCAATGGTATACTAATACTAACAGAACTGGATGATAACCACAAAAATACAGATATCACCGAACTACAAACTTAGCAGGAATCTATAGAATTCCTCACGTTTCTTATACTTTTATTTTACCAATTATTCGCCACTAAATCTATGATGAAAGATATAAATTTACAGGAATTTTGCAAAGAATTACATATTTATGAATTTGGGATTGCCCCTTGGCCTCTACCTGAAAATGCAAAAACCATTTTGTACGAAACTAATCCCTGTCCATTTACAGCGGCAGATGTGGAGGAACGACTACTAGGAACAACTGAGTTCACACCTAAAAGTGCTATTGTTTGTCTCTTTCCATACTACGTAGAACATAACGGTCCATCCAATCTGTCCCGCTATACATGGGGCACAGATTATCACCTGGTCATTAATGAATATTTAGAAAAACTTATTGAAAAATTACAAAAAATGAATACTTCAGCTCAGTTTTCTATACATTGTGACACCTCTCCCTTGGCAGACCGTTACATGGCATACTTAGCGGGCCTTGGCTTTTATGGCAAAAACAATTGTTTTATCAGTCCTAAATGGGGATCCTATGTTATGATAGGAACAATTTTAACTACCTTAGAATTTGAGCCAAACACACCGCTTGGACAATCTTGCATGGGATGTAATCGTTGTATTACAGCATGCTTAGGTCAATGTTTAGGGCACGACGAATTTAAATATGATACTTGTAAAAGCTACCTAACACAGAAAAAGGGAGATCTTACAAACGAGGAAGAAACCATCATAAGAAAAACGCCACTCGTATTTGGCTGCGATGTATGCCAAGAGGTTTGCCCTCATAATCAGAGTATCCCCGCAACACCTATACCTGAATTTCAACGAGTAGAACCGTACATAGATATTAACGAACTAGAGACCCTAACAAACAAAGAATTCAAAGCTAAGTATGGTAATCGGGCATTCTCATGGCGGGGGAAGAAAATATTAATGAGAAACCAAAATATTATTGAAGAAAAATAGATATTATAATTTGTATTTGAGATGTAAAATGGCTGTGACGTCTATTAAGATGTTATGGCTATTTTTATAGAATAAAAAGAGACGACCTCTGGTCGTCTCTTTTTTAATCATTATTTGATTTCGTAGTAATTTAGCTCATCTAAGCTTTTACCAAGAGCAGGCATATAAGTCTCAAGGAACATATCTACCTCTGGCATGTTGAGTGCTTTCAGTTTAGTCAAAATGGAGTCATGTGCTTCTTTAAACTCATCGTTCCCTGCCTTGAGTTCGTTTACACATTTCATATAGGCCGAAATTGTATCTGCCGCCTTAACGATAGGCCACTCAGGATTATCCTCTGCATCTACTATGAAAGGCTTATAAACAGCTTGTAATCGTTCTGGCAAGGTAGATAACATTTTCTCTTGTGCTAATGTTTCAACTTCACCGTACAGTTCACGAAGTTTTGGATCAAAATATTTAATTGGTGTTGGCATGTCGCCTGTGAAGATTTCACTCACCTCATGATACATGGCAATGACCGCCACCTTATTAATATCTATATTGCCACCGAAATATTCGTTCTTCAGAGCTGCTAAGTTATGAGCTACCATAGCCACCTCAAGGCTATGCTCTTGAATATTTTCTGTTTCTGTATTACGCATGAGGCTCCATCGATTGATAAAGCGCATGCGTTTTAAAAATGCAAAAAATGAACTCATATATCCCCCATTACATAATAGGTCCTGCATAGCAGGACCTATTTTAATATCATTAATTTAACTATATAACATAAGTTCTACTAGACGCATTCAAGGAATACTCTAATTAAAAATCAATTAAATTACACCCCGTAGTTTAAAACCGTAATCAAGGAATTGTACTGCTTCATCCCAACGGTTATCATCGTTAAGCATAACTACAATCATAGTATGACCATTACGTGTAGCCGATGCAATCAAGCATTCTCCTGCCGCATTCGTAAAGCCTGTTTTCAAACCATTTGCACCAGGATATTTATTGCGAATGAAATGGTTTGTGGTACGAATTGTTTCTGGCGTACGGTTTTGATAAGGCACCTTATAATAATCATTGGCCACTTTATCGCGGAACATTTGGTATTTCATACCATACGCTGCAATCATCGCCAAGTCACGAGCCGTAGAGTGATGGCCCATTTGTGTCAAACCATGAGGATTTAAAAACACACTATTTTTTGCCCCTGCTTTGGCAGCAACGCGATTCATGTCCTTTGCAAAATTCTCTACAGAGCCACTTACATTTTCTGCTACTACAACGGCCGCATCATTACCGCTGGCAACCATCATGCCTTCAAGAACGCCTTCCAAGGTAATTTGATCTCCGACGCGAACCCCCAGATTGGATTCCTCCATACTAGTGGCATAACTACTAATAGTCGCCAGTTCATCAAGTTGTGTACCTTTGAGTTCTAGAGCTGTTAACAATGTAACCATTTTCGTAGTGCTCGCAGGATGCATCCACTTATCAGGATTCTTTGCAAATAGGATTTCTTTTGTATCCGCATCAATGAGAACAACAGCCTCACCTATCGTAGATGGCGGCGCAATATACGCCGCATGAGAAACACTAGTACCGAAAATAATAGCGCCTATACAGGCTATCATCAAAATAAGTCGTTTCCAAACTATACAAGCATTAGTTGTTAAAGATATCATATATCTCACTTTCTGTATCACATATTAACTTTCAGGGTTATCATCAATGGCAACATCCGTTCCACTTGCTTTTTTCTTAGTTCCCTTAATTTCACCAGTAGAGTTATCTACATTTTGAAGATATACAACACGTTGAGGATATGGAATGTCGATACCATATTTATCGAACGCATCTTTTACATCAGACATAATTCCATATTGCACATCTAAGAAGTCTTTCGACTTAACGCGTGCATAGGCAGCAATGCGTACAGAGTTATCGCCAAATTCAGAAATACCAATTTCCATATTTTTAGGATTGAGTACACGTTTATCAGCAGCAAAAATATTTTTTAAGATTTTAATTGCTTCATGATGATTATTGTTATAACCAATATCAAAGACGAACGGGATAACCCTTTCATGGGTATAAGCAATATTAGTTATGGCTTGGGAGGTAAGGATAGAGTTTGGTATATATACATTTTTTTGATCTTTAGTAGTGATAATAGTATACATAAATTGAATAGACTTAACACTACCTACAGTATCTCCAACTTGAATAACATGACCTGCTCTAAAAGGCTTAAATATAAGAATTAATAAGCCTGATGCCAAGTTAGATAAGTTGTTTTGTAAGGCCAAACCAATACCTAAACCAAAGGCACCAAAGGCAGCTACAAAGGATGTAGTAGGAACACCAATTTGATTTAAGCAAATCAATATTAGACCTACTAGCAATGCATAATTGATGATCTGCGTAATAAAGCTCATCGCAGCAGAGTCATAAGAGGCCTTAGTCATAATACGGACAGCAAAGGTTTTCACCCATTTAATAGCATAACGACCTACCCAAAATATAATAAGAGCTAATAATATATTGCCCGCTTGAGAAAAGAACCAATCTCGAAATTGAATCAATACATTAGCATCTTTAAACAATATTTCTGATGCAGAATAAAGAATATTGCCCATATTAAACCTCCAATAATATAACTTTATAAATAATTGAGCACATCTATTAATATGGTCATCATAAACATATATGCTATAATTTAATAAATATATTTTACACGATATAGTAAAGTTATTATATCGTTATATTACATATATAACAATCTAAATCTAGGGAGACTTACATGTTCAACAATCCATATGAAGCACCACAAGAGCTTGCAACAGGAGGTCATGTAACGAAAGAATTAAATTCCGTTACAGTACACTTTGACGACATCCATTATGCCTTATCTAGTGGTCAACTCAATGGTGGGTATCACCATACGTTAGCCGTACGAAATCAACAATTAACATACCAAATCGAAACAGAAAAAGATTTACCAGGTGGCTCGGTAGCCAACTATTTAGCACAAGAGTTCGAGCAAATCGATACACCTGTTCATTTTAGTACAGCGCTTCTTACATCTGCTACAATGAACCTTCACGCATACGCCAAGGTCGAGGAACACGATACGATTGTGGAGACTATCGTTACTGCAGGCTATGAAAAAACGGCCCATCGTGCAGGCACAGGCTATTGCTACGAGGAGCGAGATGGTGGTTTCATAGTACCTGGTACCATTAATATTCTTGTCTTTACAAACAAGGCATTAACAGATAGTGCCATGGTGAAAGCCATCATGACAATTACGGAGGCTAAAACCGCAGCCCTCCAAGATTGGGGTGTTGAAAGTGTACGACTCTATCCATTTATCAACGAAGATATTCCTGAAGCAATTACAAAAGAACGCAAGACTTCTGCTACAGGAACCTCCACAGACGGTATCATTCTCACCATAGATACAAATGGTGATGTGTTAACAGACGCCGGCTCCTTCTCCCTATTTGGAGACACATTGGCTAAGGCCGTTTATGTAGGTATACAACGAGCCTTAGAAAATGCTATTGGCGCCGAATAAAAAAATACGCATCCTAGGCGAAATAAAAAACCGCACATCCTAGGCGATCGGGATGTGCGGTTCATTGCATATAAAACTGTTACACATAATATAATACTTGAAAATGAATATCAAATTAAGATTTGAGAGTTTTTCTCAAATCTTTTTTGTTTTCTAATTAATATTCATAGAAAAACTGTTGTAACTTTTTAAGATTTTTAGTTTTTGTAAGCCCCAGCATCAATAAGATACGAGCTTTTTGTGGACTCAATGTATCACTTACGAGATAGCCTGCTAGTGCATCTTGTGGTACAGCAGATACCATGCCACTCCCTGTACGAGAGGCACGTACAGTTGGGAATGTTGTATTTTGTGTTATTTGACGTACATTTTGAGGAATTGTACCATGACCCAATCCAGTCAAGATGAGCCCATCAGGATTAGTGGCAACTACACTCATTGGCACCATGTCATCCATACCGCCATAGCAAGTCAAAATGACTACACGAGGCAATTCCTTTAAGTCATGTACATCAAAGATGGATTCTTTCGTATGACGACGAGTAGAGGCTTTATAATAATAAGCTACACCATCCTGGACGATACCAAGATGCCCTACTAATGGACTGTCAAAGGTAGCCACATTAGTTGTATTCCGTTTGGACACATCACGCGCCCCATCAACATAGCCATTTAGAACAACAAGTACACCTTTACCTACAGATGCAGGTGTTCTTGCCACTTGAATCGCTTGTAATAAATTAATAGGACCATCTGCACTGATTGCCCCAGCAGGTCTCATCGAGCCAGTAATAACGATAGGTTTATCTGTATGAACAGTAAGATTAAGAAAATAAGCTGTCTCCTCCATGCTATCTGTTCCATGAGTAATAACAACACCGCCTATATCCTCTTGATTTACTAATTCTTGTACTAACTTAGATAAATCCAACCAATGCTGGACAGTAATATCGGAGCTTTCAATATTACTAAACTGAGTATATGTATATGGACCATATGGTTCTGTGCCTGGTACGGAATCTAAAATTTCATCGAGCCCTAGTACACCTGCAGTATAGCCCGTCAAATCTGTATCGGATGCGCCTTGTCCAGCAATTGTACCACCCGTACCAATCAACGCAATTTTTGTCTCCATATTACCTCCATCATAAAATACATAAGAAATAGTAAATCTTTTGTTAATCACCATTAGCATGAATTAGACTAGCTAAAACAAGTCCTCTCTCAACATTATGGGTGAAAGGACGGCATCAATTCTAATTTATGCTTATTAATACGATTTAAATAATCAATACGTTCTTTCGTTTCAAGATTTGCTATCTCTCCAGTTCTAATATATCGATCTAATACAGCATAGGTAAATCCTAATTTATCCTCATCAGATAGACCGCTGAGTCCATCACTAGGCGTCTTATCTACAAGATATTTTGGAATATCAAGTAATCGACCTATTTGGCGCACCTCTTCTACGACAAGATTGGCAAGAGGACTAAAATCCCCAGCACTATCGCCATATTTTGTAGAATACCCTACATAATCTTCAGATCCATTACATGTATTAGCTACGCGTGCCCCATTTGGCAAATTTTGCCCTACTGCATATAGCGTTGTCATGCGAAGACGCGGTGGTGTATTAATTCCTGCATCCTTGGATATATCAGTTCTACCAGTAACTGCTTTATAACCTTCACCTTGAATGATAGCGTTTGTCAAAGCGTCATAGGCAGCTCCAATATTCACTATGATATGTGGAATCCCCAAATGTGCCACTACAGCCTTGGCATCATCGATATCAGACTGAATTCCATTCGGCATAAGAACACCTACTACGCGTTCTGCCCCAAGGGCTTCTTTACATAAAGCAGCTACAATTGTGGAATCCTTACCACCGGAAATGCCCACTACGGCGCTACAACTAGGCCCATTTTGACTAAAATAATCTCGAATCCATTGAACGAGAGCCTCTTTTGTTGATTCTGGATGGTCTAACATAAGCCCTCCTATTTCTTCCGGAAAATACGATTTAATAAATCCATTTTCATTTGATAGTATCCTGGACTCATATCAAGGTAATGGCGATGTGGATTTTCAAAGCGCTGTTCTTCTAACCAAATTTCACGGTCTAATTGGTCTTTGACGTATTGACGAAGCTCTTCTAGTGTCGGTAATGTTACGATAAGCTTGCCATCTTTAATAATGAGTTGTTTCATCTCTTTAAAGGTGCAATTTTCAAAGTACAATTCACGCCACGGTTGTTCTGGATCAATATAACGATATGGTTCGGTTGTATCTGGTATCTCTTCTAACAATGTTAATAAGTCTGCAATGGCACGACCTTTCTCATTGTACACGCGGTACACCTTTTTAAAGCCTGGGTTCGTAATCTTTTCAACAGATTCAGAAATCTTGATGCGAGGCTCCCACACACCATTTTTTTCAACACCAGCAATCTTGTATACGGCGCCAAATACAGGATCGCTCTTAGAGGTAATCAGTCTTTCACCTACACCAAAAATATCAATGGGACCACCTTGCCCCAATAAAGAGGTTATTGTATATTCATCAAGACTATTGGAAGCCATAATTTTGCAATCTTCTAAGCCTGCCTTATCAAGCATACGACGCGCTTTTTTAGCTAAGTACGCAAGGTCACCAGAATCAAGGCGGATACCTTTTAAGCGTTTTCCCATAGGTTCCAATACCTCTTTAGCTACTTTAATAGCATTAGGAACACCAGAGTTTAATACATCATAGGTATCAACAAGGAATACGGCCCCATCTGGATACACTTCAGCGTAAGCTTTGAAAGCTTCGTATTCAGAATCATGATACATAACCCAACTATGAGCCATGGTTCCACTCACAGGAATACCAAATTGTTGGCCCGCTAAAACAGTTGCCGTAGACTGTACTCCACCAATGTAGGCTGCTCTCGCACCATATACAGCGGCATCCACATTATGAGCTCGACGAGCCCCAAAATCGGCTACTACACGCCCATCCGCAGCACGAACGATGCGATTAGCCTTTGTAGCGATAAGGGACTGATGGTTCATCATAGTTAGCACTGCAGTTTCTACGATTTGTGCGTCTATGAGAGGGGCTACGACGGTTATAACTGGTTCGTTTGGATAAATAATAGAACCTTCTGGGAACGCATATACATCACCAGTAAAGGAGAAATCTTTAAGATAATTTAGAAATTCCTCACTAAAGATCCCTTGATTCCGTAAAAAATCGATATCACTTTCATCAAAATGTAGATTTAAAATGTACTCAACGATTTGTTCAAGACCACCAAAAATGGCAAAGCCACCCTTATCTGGATTGCGTCTAAAGAATACATCAAAAGCTACGCGATCCGTATTTTCATGTTGTGTAAAATAGCCGTGTGCCATGGTCATCTCATAAAAATCCATAAGCATACTAATATTGCGACTGTCGTGTTGCATCGGTTCACCAACCTTCTAAAATCTAATGGATTTAATTAATCGTTAATCGTATATCCTCATTATACATTATTATTCCTATATAGCTAGTATATACATATACTACAATTTTCATTAACTATCCTAATAATCATTCTTGTGATATAACTATATATATACTAACTATTTATATATTCCATATATGTGTCGGTGAAAGTTATCACTGGAATAAATTCTTTTATTAGTATTACAAATTCAGATACTAATAAAAACACTAAGTATTCCGTATAATCAATCAACATATATATCTATTATTTACATGAGAATGAAAGGAACCATTATGGAATCAATCGTTCAAGCAAAACGCGTATTAGAAATATTTAAAGAAATGAGCCAAATTCCTCGTGAATCAGGAAACGAAAAAGGCATTAGCGATTATATCGTAAACTTCGCTAAAAACTTGGGGCTTGAAGTTCATCAAGACGATCAATTTAATGTAGTCATCAAAAAGCCAGCGTCTCCAGGTTATGAAAACCGACCTTCTATCATCTTACAAGGCCATATCGATATGGTTTGTGTACGAGATCATGACTCCAATCATGACTTCTCCAAAGATCCTATTGCAAACATCATCGAAGGTGAATGGATG
>URPT01000030.1 GCA_900549845.1 uncultured Veillonella sp.
TGGAAAACCTGGACCCTGTCGGCGTGCATACCGGTGACTCCATCGTTGTGGCACCAAGCCAAACATTGAACGATATTCAATACCAAATGCTTCGTACTGCATCTGTAGAAATCATTCGTTATTTGAAAATCGAAGGTGGTTGTAACGTACAATACGCTTTGAATCCAAATAGCAACGAATATATCGTTATCGAAGTAAACCCTCGTGTATCCCGTTCCTCTGCATTAGCATCTAAAGCAACTGGCTATCCAATTGCGAAGGTAGCTGCAAAAATTGCAGTAGGCATGACATTGGATCAAATTACAAATGCTGTAACAGGTGAAACAAAAGCATGCTTCGAACCTACACTTGACTATGTAGTAACGAAATTCCCACGTTGGCCATTTGAAAAATTCAATTTGGCAGATCGCACATTGGGTACTCAAATGAAGGCTACTGGCGAAGTTATGGCTATCGATCGCTCCTTGGAAGGCTCCTTGCTTAAAGCAATTCGTTCCTTGGAAATTGGTTTAGACCATATTGAGCTTAAGAAAATCTCTCATGAGTCCATGGAACAATTGATTGAACGTTTACATTTAGTAGATGATGAACGTATCTATGTTGTAGCAGAAGCACTTCGCAAGGGCATTAGTGTAGAGAAAATTCATTACATTACAAAAATTGATACATTCTTTATTGAGAAAATCAAAAACATTGTTAATGTAGAAAAAGCTTTAGTTGAACATGGTTTAACAGAAGACGTATTGCGTAAAGCAAAACGTTATTCCTTCACTGATTCTGTTATCGCTCGTTATGCTAATACAACTGTAGAAGATGTTCGTACAAAACGTAAAGAATGGAACATTCTTCCAACCTATAAATATGTAGATACATGTGCTGCCGAATTCGAATCTAAAACACCGTACTACTACAGTGCTTATGCACAAGAAGACGAAGTTAAACCACTAGGTGAAAAATCCGTTGTAGTACTTGGTTCCGGTCCAATTCGTATCGGTCAAGGCGTAGAGTTCGACTACTGCTCCGTACATTCCTCTTGGGCACTTCGTAAAGCGGGTTACCAATCTATTATGATCAATAATAACCCAGAAACAGTGTCTACAGACTTCGATATTTCTGATTCCTTGTACTTCGAACCATTAACAGTGGACGATGTAATGGAAATCATTGATAAAGAAAAACCAGCTGGCGTTATTGCTCAATTTGGTGGTCAAACAGCTATCAACTTGGCGGGTCCATTGGCTAAGCGCGGTGTAAAAATCCTCGGTACATCCGTAGATAGTATCGATATGGCAGAAGACCGTGAACGCTTTGATGAATTGTTGGCAAAACTTGGTATTCCTCGTCCAGTAGGTGCTCTTGTAACTTCTGATGAAGAAGCGCAAGTAGCTGCTAAAAACTTGAAATATCCATTAATCGTTCGTCCTTCCTATGTATTGGGCGGTCGTGCCATGGAAATCGTATACAACGATAAAGAGCTTGATGTATACATGAAGGAAGCCGTAGTAGCATCTAAGGAACATCCTGTTCTTATCGACCGTTATATGGTTGGTATGGAGGTAGAGGTTGACGCTATTTCCGATGGTACTGATGTTTGTATCCCTGGCATTATGGAACAAATCGAACGCGCCGGTGTTCACTCTGGTGACTCCATGGCCGTTTATCCAGCTCAACATTTAAGTCAAGAAATTATTGATCAAATTGTTGATTATACACGCCGTATTGCAATTGGCCTTAATGTTAAAGGTGTTCTTAATATTCAATATATTGTGGCTGATGGGGAACTTAATGTTATCGAAGTTAACCCTCGTTCTAGCCGTACTGTACCATTCATTTCTAAGGTTACAGGTATCAATATGGTTGAATGTGCAACACGAATTGCTCTTGGTGAAAGCTTAAAAGATTTAGGCTTACCTTTAGGACTTGTACCTAATAAACCATATGTAGCTGTAAAAGCACCTGTATTCTCCTTCTCCAAAATGGGCCTTGTAGAAATCGCCCTTGGACCTGAAATGAAATCTACTGGTGAAGTTATGGGTATTGGTCGCACATATTCTGAAGCTTTGTTTAAAGCAATCAATGGCGCTAACATGCGTATCCCAGAAGACGGTACAATCCTTATGACTGTAGCAGACCGCGATAAAGAGGAAGCTAGTCAATTAGCAAAAGGCTTTATTGAATTGGGTTATCACATTGAAGCAACTGGTGGTACTGGTAAATACTTCAAAGAACATGGCGTTGACTGCAAGGTAGTTAACAAAATCTCTGAAGGTGATGACAACTGTGCTGACCACATTCGTCAAGACAAAGTCGATCTTGTACTTAATACATTGACTGCAGGTAAACGTCCAGAGCGCGAAGGCTTCCAATTGCGTCGTCTTGCTGTAGAAATGGGTACACCATGCTTAACAAGTCTTGATACAGCTCGCGAAGTATTGCGCGTTGTAGCAAACCGTAAAGATGATGCTAACTACAATGTAGAAGCATTACAAGATTTTGAATTGGAGTAAAACCATGAGTGGCTATGTAGAACAGGGCGAAGTCGTTCGCAATGAGCAAATAGGCTCTGATGTGTGGATTATGGATATTCACGCACCAAAACAGGCAGCAGAAGCAAAGGTAGGACAGTTTTGTAATGTTCGCGTAGCGAACTCTACGGCGCCATTATTGCGTCGCCCTATTAGCTATGCTGGATTCGATGCACAAAAGGGGACTATTACCCTTTTGTATCGCGTCGTAGGCAAGGGGACTGAAATTATGACACATCTCGTGCCTGGTGATACATTAGATTGTTTAGGACCTTTAGGTGAACCATTTGTAACATCTAATAATATGCTACTTGTTGGTGGTGGCGTTGGTATTGCACCGATGCTATGCATTGCGTCTCACTTGCAAAACGGTGAAGAAGCACAAGTTATTTTGGGCTTTAGAAATGAAAGTGAAACTTTCTGGGCAGACTTATTTAAAGATACGCCTGTAGAGGTGCATATCACTACTGATGATGGTAGCGTAGGTACAAAAGGTTTCCCTACAGCGATCATGCCAGAACTTATTAACACTAATACATTCACATCTGTTATGACTTGTGGTCCTACCCCGATGATGAAGGGTGTCGCACAAGTTGCTAAAGAGCTCAATGTACCATGCCAAGTATCTCTTGAAGAACGCATGGGATGTGGTACAGGCGGTTGCTTAGGCTGCGCTTGTGATGGTGCCGGTGGCAAACGCTATAAAGTTTGTAAAGATGGTCCTGTATTCCCAGCTGAGGAGGTGTTCTTTTAATGAGTGAACGCGATTTAAATAACACCGTTACGCCTAATCCAAAGCTTGCTGTAGATTATTGCGGGATTAAGATGAAAAATCCTATTATCGCTGCATCTGGTACCTTTGGTAATGGTCCTGAGTATGCTGGGTATTTAGACCTTAGTAATGAAGTAGGTGCTATTTCTGTAAAAGGATTAACGCCTAAAGGTCGTCATGGCAATCCAGGAACTCGTATTGCAGAAACACCATCTGGTGTATTAAACTGTATTGGACTTGAAAATCCAGGGGCAGAACATTTTGTTACAGAGATTTTGCCAGACCTCAAGAAATATGATGTACCATTGCTAGCAAATATGTCTGCTGGTACGGTAGAGGAATTTGCGTGGATGGCAGAAACACTATCTGTAGATGGTATTGCAGGCCTTGAAGTTAATGTATCTTGTCCAAATGTTGCCTGTGAAGGCATGGCTTTTGGTATAGATCCAAAGGTAGTAGAACAGGTAACAAAAGCGGTTCGTAAAGTAACAGATAAGCCCGTTATTGTAAAACTTTCACCAAATGTTACGGATATTGTGGAAATCGCAAAGGCTGTAGAAGCTGGTGGCGGTGATGGGGTCAGTCTCATTAATACCATTCTTGGTATGGCTATTGATATCCATCGTCGTAAACCTGTATTGGGTAATATTTATGGTGGTTTATCTGGGCCAGCTGTTAAACCGGTTGCACTTCGTATGGTGCACCAAGTGTATAAAGGCGTTAATATTCCTATTATGGGCCTTGGTGGTATTATGACTGGTACTGATGCTATTGAATTTATGATGGCTGGTGCTCAAGCAGTTCAAGTTGGGGTTGCTACGATGGTAGACCCAACAGCTATTTCTCGTATTGCTCGAGAAATGGGCGATTATGTGGAACAATATAATCTTAACAGCATTACTGATATAGTAGGTGCTGTCCATCAAGGATAGTAAAAAGAAGACCTAGTACATTATGTACTAGGTCTTTTTGTATGTATTGTATTAATGTTCATAACTGTACAAAATCTCATACGATAAGTTATAAATACCATACTATATGAATTAGTATAGTGTGGCTTATACATATGCTTTGTAGAAATCAATAAACTGCTGTGCTACAGGGGATAAAGCATGGCCTTTAAGCGTAATAAATGCTTTTTTAAAATCGCCTGAGAATTCTGGCAATTTGATACGGGCCATTTTACGATGGTTAATGAGCTCTTTTGCATCCATAGGAACTAAAGACACAGTTCTCCCAGAGGATGCCCATTCGATGGCAGAGCTCTTAGTTGTAGTGATGGCAACAGCATTCAGTTGATCCATGTCAGTTAAGCTAGACTGCATAATCATTCGCACAGATCCACCAGAGAGGGATAAAGGACACTTTTTGATATCATCCCATGTGATGGTATCATGTTCACGATCTATCCAGAATACATCACGGCGGAAAATAGCGTATAAATGTTCCTCTTGAGTAAGAAGGATATCAAATTTATCAGTGTCTACCATTTGAATGTTTGCAATTCCCAGCTCTGCATTACCATTAATAAGTTGATTGACCACATTAGTCATTAGTCCTTCGTAGATTTCGAAGTGAACTGATGGGTATTTCATGGAAAAGGCTGGTAAGTATTGTTGTACGATTGGTGTGGAGCGCGATGCAGACGTAGCGATTCGCAATGTACCTTCAATACGTGAGTTCAACTGTTGTACTGCATTGTATGTTGATTCTTCAATGGAGCATAATTGTTGGGCTTTTTGATAAAAAATTTTGCCCGCATCAGTCAGTTGTAAGTTTGATCCTCGTTGGCCGCGCTTGATATTTATGAGTTGAGCTCCAAATTCAGCTTCTAAATACTTTAATTGTTTACTTAAAGCTGGTTGTGTAATATGAAGAATCTCTGCGGCCTGAGTCATATTGCCCGTTTGAACGAGGGTAATAAAATTGTGGTAGTAAGATGTATCCATAGAATCTCCCTATTATACACAAAATAAGATAAATAAAAATTATAACGAACTAAGTAACAGTAATTTCACATTTGATAAAATAGCGTATATACTATATTCATCAAGGAAAGAGAAAGAATAATGTGTTTGAAATAAACTTTCTATCCTTATCACAATTTTTAATATAATAATAGTGATTAAGAAAGTAGGTACTATCATGGGCGTAGTAAAAAGAACATTAAGTAAAGCAATTCGTAACTGGGAAGCACGTAGATTAATGACTGCACATAATGCAGGTGTTAGTCGTAAAAAACAACTTGAACGCGTATGGCCTCATCCATTAACTACAGAAAAACGTCATGAACTTAGTCAAGGCGTAAGTGGCTTAGTTAATAGTGAAAACTAATTACTATGTGTGTATCAGTTAGATTATAGTTCTAGCGGTAGCACCACTTCAATAGAATCTAATATAGTACAAGTAGCAGCTCCATGACTCATGTCTTGGAGCTCTTTTTGTATGCGCTCTACATCAGTTGGTGGCACTAAGATGGTTATATCTACATGTTCACCAAAGTTTGATTCATAATGCAATTTTTGATCTTGCACATATCTTTCAATGGCTCCATATAAGGCATAGTCGATGGTAGCCTGCAGCTGAGTTCGTGTTGTGTGTAGTTCTTTAGGGGCAAGACGTAAGGTTTCCGCAACGGAGTGTGAATATGCACGAATCAAACCACCTGCACCTAATTTGATGCCTCCAAAATAACGGGTTACTACGACCGCTACATTGGTAATACCTGTTTTTTTGAGTACTTCTAACATAGGTTTGCCTGCTGTACCAGATGGTTCACCATTGTCAGAAGAGCGCTGTTGTTCTTGCTTTGGTCCTAATGCAAAGGCCGTACAATTATGGCGGGCATCCCAAAATTCTTTATTGATGCGGCTAATAAAAGCCTGTGCCTCCTCTTCTGTAGAACAAGGATATACAGTTGTGATAAAACGCGATTTCTCCACAACATATTCATGGCGAAATTCCTTCGCTACCGAAGTGAATTCTACAATAGGGCTTATTGATTCACACATAGATTCACCTCCTTTGGAATCAAAGTTTATGTTTATTCATCATCACTTTATTATAATCTATTTTTTTATACTATGTATAGGTGTATAGGTGGCAGGAGATTAATTCCCCTAGAAAAAGGAAATAACCCTCTAGATTTGGTAGGATATTGACGTAATGAGAATTTATGTTATTATGGAATAGAGACGCATGAACGAATACTCATGTAAAAGTGTTCATATAATAAACTTTACGTGTTTATAAATACTCTGTTACCGATGTATGATATGTCTACTATGAGTTTCTGACTTATATAGATATATAGGACATATATCTTTGAAATTCCAGTAGAAAGAAGTGATATGATGAGTAAGAAGAAACAAGAGTTTGATATTACCGGTATGCACTGTGCTGCTTGTGTAAAGCGCGTTGAAAATGTTGTTTCTAAGATCGATGGCGTAGAATCTGTAAAGGTTAATCTGCTCACTCGAAAGGGGAGCGTAGAATACAAAGATGGTTCTACAGTAGAACCACAACAAATTATCGATGCCATTACGAATATTGGTTTTGGTGCTGCAGAAGCTGATGAAACAAAGCAAGAAATAGAAAAGGTTAATTTAAAACCTCATATTACGCGTCTTATCATTGCTGCTTGTATGGCTGTACCGATGATGATTAACATGACATTACATCGCTTTGGTATTCAAGCCTTGCCTGTATGGGTAGAGTTTATTCTAGCTACCATTGCTCAATTCGGTCCGGGTCTTATGTTCTATAAGAGTGCGTGGAGTGCGGTGAAGAATGGCGCTCTTACTATGGATGTTCTAGTTGTAATGGGCACAACTGTTGCTTATCTATTCAGTATTTTCAACTGGCAATTCCACCCAGAACTAGGTCCCCATGGTATTTACTTTGAAACCTCAGCTTGGCTCATTACTTTCATCCTTCTTGGTAAACTCTTAGAAGAAATTGCTAAGGGGCGTACCTCTGAAGCGCTTCAAAAATTGATCGCCTTGCAACCGGCAACAGCTCATGTGTTGCGCGATGGTGAGTTTGTAGATATTCCTACATCCAAGGTAGTAGCAGGTGATATCTTACAAGTTCGAGCAGGCGAAAAAATTCCAGTAGATGGTACTATTACTGAAGGCTATTCTACTGTAGACGAAGCTATGCTTACAGGTGAAAGCTTGCCTGTAGAAAAACAAGTCGGCTCTGAAGTTATTGGGGCCACCATTAACTTGAGTGGTGCTTTCACGATGGAAGCGAAACGTATTGGCTCTGATACAATGCTGTCCCAAATTATCAAGGTCGTAGAGGAAGCTCAAACCTCTAAGGCAAGCATTCAACGTATTGCAGATATTGTTGCTCAATATTTTGTGCCTGCCGTTATTGGCCTTGCTGTTTTGACCGGCCTCGTATGGTACTTCATTATGGGCGACTCTATTAATGTAGCTCTCATTAATGCTACAGCAGTGCTTGTTATCGCTTGTCCTTGTGCACTTGGTCTCGCTACACCAACATCTATTATGGTAGGCTCTGGCTTAGGTGCGGAGCATGGTGTTCTCATCAAGAGTGCAGAATATCTTGAAAAAGCTGGTAAACTCGATGCCATCGTTATGGATAAAACTGGCACTCTTACACAAGGTGTTCTCGATGTAACGGCTTTCAAAAATTATAATGGTGATGAAAGTATAAATATGTCCCTAATGATGGCCCTTGAAAGTGGTACATCGCATCCAATTGCAAAGGCCATGGTTTATTATGGCGAAGATCATGGTTATAAAGGTAAAGCTGTAGAACTTGAAAGCTTTGGTGATGTACCTGGTAAAGGTTTGCAAGGCGCTTATCAAGGCGTGTCGGTACAACTTGGTCATAGTCGCTGGATGTCTGAATTAGGTTATGATTTAAGTGCCGTCCAAGATGATATTTTACACTATGAAGAACAAGGTGCATCTGTATCTGTTCTCGCTGTAGATGGTGTCATCAGTGCCTTATGGGCTGTAGAAGATGAATTACGTTCTGAAACTATTGAGGTGGTAAAAGAATTACAGTCTCAAGGTATCGATGTGTGGATGCTTACAGGTGATAATCGTCGCACAGCTCAATATATTGCAAAACAAGCGGGCATTACTCACGTTATTGCAGAAGTCTTGCCTCAAGATAAAGCTAGCAAAGTAAAAGAGTTACAAGATAAAGGTCTCGTAGTGGGCATGGTTGGTGATGGTATCAATGATGCACCAGCTCTTGTAACGGCAGATATTGGCTTTGCCATTGGCAGTGGTACAGATATTGCCGTAGAGGCAGCAGATATCGTTCTTGTAAGAAATGATTTACACACACTAGTACAAGCAGTACGCCTCAGCCGTAAGACAATGACTAATATTAAACAAAATCTATTCTGGGCATTGATCTTTAACTGCATTGGTATTCCATTGGCTGCTATCGGTGCATTAAATCCTATGATTGCAGGCACAGCAATGGCATTTAGCTCTGTAACCGTTGTGGGTAACTCTCTTCGTTTGAAACGAGCTAAGATTTAATTTAATTTGTATCTTATAACATATAATATTTGATAGAGTTGATTAAAGTTTATAAAGCACCTATACCATGGTATAGGTGCTTTATTTTAAATCTGACTATATATTTAAATCCTATGAAATTAGTGTTTTTAGACAGAGTGAGATTTGTTATACTAAATATAGTTATTCAGCTAAAAGAGAGGAGCTAGATTATGAAATTAAAGACGCGCGATATTGTATATATCGGATTTATTGCTGCCTTATGTGCAGTAGCAACAACAATTCGCATTGAAATACCAGGTGGTGCTATGGTTCATTTAGGATCTGCCGCATTATTTACATCATCCATTCTATTTGGTGGTTTATATGGTGGTTTAGGAGCGGCGATTGGCTCCGCATTATTTGATCTTTTTGGTGGTCATACACAGTATATTGTATTCTCGTTCTTTATTAAAGGTATTGCGGGCCTTATTGTTGGCGGTATGACAGCAGGCTATTTGCCACCATCCATTACAAAGCCAACAGCATCCTTTACACGTATTTTGAGTGCTTTAATTATTGGCACAATTTGGACTGCCTTTGGTTATTTCCTTGCATGGTGGTTTGTTCTTGAAAGTGCAGCAGTAGCGGCAAGTAAAATTCAATATTCTTTGATTACAAGTGCAGCTGGTATTGTGGTAGCTATCGTATTGACACCTAAATTGCAATCTGTAGTTCGTAGATTATTTACAAAGAATTAAATAGAGTAACTAATGATAAATTACTAAAAACTATATATTGCTAACTAATAACTAATAATCCAAAATTGATCATTAGGCATAAATAAAAGAGTCTCCCTTAACTTATGTATTCAAGTTAAAGGAGACTCTTTTATTTATTATATTAGATTATGTAGTTACTATTCTTACCTAGAAATTACAGAGATCATTTAAATTTTCTGCCATTGTAGGATGTGTGAAGATTTGGTTCTTGAAATATGTATACGGAATGTTGTTATCCATAGCTACTTTAATCATGTTAATCAATTCTTCGGCACTTTGGGAATAGAGTGTAGCACCGAGGATTAAATTGCTTTCCGCATCTACCACAATTTTGAAAGCCCCTTTAAGGTTGTCATTTACATGAGCCCTTGGCATAGTGGCTACAAGCATTTCCTTCGTTTTAACAGTGTAACCTTTATTAATAGCATCCTCTTCTGTAAGACCAACACGAGCGAGTGGAGGTGTTAAGAAGGTGGTGTAAGGAATGTTTTTGCGATCTTTTAATGTATAGTGACCATTACCTGTAAGGGCACCAAATACGATGCGGAAGTCATCGAGAGAAATGTAGGTAAATTGCGGACCACCGTTTACATCGCCTACAGCATATACACCTGGAACGGAGCTTTCACAAGTATCATTTACTACGATTGCACCGCGTTCATTAGTAGTAATATCCGTGTTTTCTAAACCAATATTTGTAGTATTCGGTCTGCGACCTGTAGCATAGAGAACAGCATCAAAGGTATAGTTTTCATTATTAGCAGTGATAACAGGCTTGTTGCCGTCATTAGATACAGAATTTAGTGTAACAGAGTTTAAAATAGTAATGCCTTGTTCCGCTAAGTATTCATTAGCTAATTCTTGAACGATAGGTTCTTCGCGTTTTAAAATGTTAGCCTCAATATTGAATACAGTAACCTTTGTACCTAGTTTAGCGTATAGGCTAGCAAATTCTAGGCCAATAGGACCGGCGCCAATAATACCTAATGTACTAGGTTGAGGGGATAAATGTTGAATTTCTGTACTATTATAGAAACCTGATGCGGTATCGATACCATCAATGTTAGGTTTAATGGCTACAGCCCCTGTATTGATGATAATTGTGTCACCAGATAAAACAATTTTATCTTCCCCAGCTGTAACGGCGATTTCTTTATTACTAATGAATTCGCCATGTCCAGTATATACATCGACATGTTCATTTGTATCTAACATACCGAAGTTTTTATTACGTAAACGAGATGTAACAACCTCTCGTTGGTTTAGTACTTGATCGTAAGATAAGCCTTTAGATGCGGCCACAATCATCGTCTTAGTAGGAATACATGCAATATTAATGCATGTGCCACCATACATGAGTGGATTTTCTTCAATCATGGCTACAGATTTGCCCATAGAGCCAAATTTAGCAGCCAATGTTTTACCAGCTTTGCCGAAACCTAGGACGATAAGATCATAATGTTTGGTATTCATACAATACCTCCTATCTTTTATATTGAAAATATTAGATATCCTTATTATAGCATATTTGAGTATATATAAAAGTAAAATATGAAAATAATTATCTATAATTTAGATGTTAAGTATTTTTACTTGACACATCTTTTTTTATACTGTACCATATGTAAAGTAATATGACTTGACAGTGATGGAGGTGGCGAAATGGAAGAACGAGTGCTTATAAGTTTGCTCTTGGATTTCTATGGGCCATTATTGACGGACAAGCAACGCATGTCCTTACAACTTCACCACGAAGACGACATGTCCCTTGGAGAAATCGCTGAGGAACTAGGCGTATCACGGCAGGCTGTACACGATAACTTGCAGCGTGCTCGACACATTTTAAATGATTACGAATCAAAGTTGCACTTGGTAGAACAATATGAACAGCGTGAAGGTTTGCTTTCACAGTTGAAAGAAACCTTGCCTGAAGAGGTTCTAGCTGAAACTAAGGTGCAGAAAGTATTGGCGCAAATGGAGGGATATTATGGCATTTGATAGCTTGTCAGAAAAACTGCAAGAAGCCTTTCAATCCTTGAAGGGGAAGGGCAAAATTACTGAAGATGATGTCAATCTTGCGTTGCGTCAAGTGCGTACTGCATTACTAGAAGCAGACGTTAACTTTATGGTTGCGAAGGACTTCGTTAAGTCCATTAAGGAAAAGGCCCTTGGTGAAGAGGTGTTCGGTTCCTTGAATCCAGCACAAACGGTTATTAAAATCGTAAATGACGAGTTAACGGCGTTATTGGGCGGTACACAAAGTCGTATCATGATTTCCAGTAAGCCACCAACAATTATTATGCTCGTTGGTTTACAAGGTGCTGGTAAAACTACTACAGCTGGTAAGTTGGCAGTATACCTTCGCAAACAAGGTAAACATCCAATGCTCGTAGCGGCCGACGTATATCGTCCAGCTGCGATTACTCAATTGCAAGTTGTAGGTAAGCAAATCGATATCCCAGTATTTGCTGATGAAACACCTGGTGCCAATCCAGTAGACATTGCACGCCGCGCTGTAGAGCAAAGCACGCATATGTTGAAAGATGTTGTTATCATCGATACAGCTGGTCGCTTGGCTATAGACGAAGTCCTTATGGATGAGTTATCCAACATTAAAGCCGCTGTTCGACCTCATGAAATTCTACTCGTTGTAGACTCCATGATCGGTCAAGATGCGGTAACAACGGCACAAACGTTTAATGAAAAATTAGGCGTTGACGGTGTTATCCTCACTAAACTCGATGGTGATGCGCGCGGTGGTGCTGCATTATCCATCAAAGCTGTAACAGGCTTGCCAATTAAGTTCACTGGTGTGAGCGAAAAAATGGATGGTTTCGATGTATTCTATCCAGACCGCATGGCTTCTCGTATTCTCGATTTGGGCGACTTTAAAACATTGATTGAAAATGTACAAGGTGCTATCGACGAAGAAGAAGCTCGTGAAATGGCTAAGAAAATGGCGAAAAATAATTTCACCTTGGATGACTTCTTGAAACAGATGAACCAAGTAAGAAAGTTAGGGCCATTACAAAATATTATTGGTATGTTGCCAGGCATGGGACAAATTAAGGATCAATTGAAAGACCTTGATTTGAACAGTAAAGAGGTGCGCCGTATTGAGGCTATCATTACATCCATGACGGCAGCAGAGCGAGAAAATCCAAGTATTCTTAATGGTTCTCGCCGCAAGCGTATTGCATTAGGTTCCGGTACTCAGGTACAAGATGTAAATCGCTTGTTGAAACAATTTGAAGAAGCGCGGAAGATGATGAAGCGCATGCAAGGTTTACGTGGCGGTAAGGGCGGCTTCCCAGGAATGCCTAAATTACCGTTTATGTAATACATGGGCAGGGGCGCTGAACCTGTCCACCCATATCAGTATAAGGAGGTGAATTTCACATGTTAAAAATTCGTTTGACTCGTTTAGGTGCTAAAAAAGCTCCTTTCTACCGTATCGTTGTTGCTGACGCACGTGCTCCACGTGAAGGTCGTCCTGTTGACACTATTGGTCAATATGATGCTACTAAACAACCAGCTATCGTTAATGTAGACGAAGAAAAAGCTTTGGCTTGGTTAGCTAAAGGTGCTCAGCCTACTGACACTGTTCGCTCCTTGTTCAAAAAACAAGGCGTTATGCAAAAATTTGCTGACGCTAAAAAGTAATTAATAGAGAGGCATACTGTGATGATAGAATTAATTTCATTAATTGCGAAATCATTAGTGAAGCAGCCTGATGCCGTATCTGTTACCATGGTCCAAAAGGGGAATATGGAAGTTTACGAACTTCATGTAGCCCCAGAGGATATGGGCAAAGTCATCGGAAAGCAAGGACGAATAGCGAAAGCGATTCGCGCTGTGGTGAAAGCGGCGGCTATTAAAGAGAACAAAAAGATATCTGTTGATATTGTCTAAAAGGGAGTATTCCAATGGAAGAAATGACATTACGTGTCCCTGTAGCAGTAAAAGCAAAAGTAACAGAAGACTTGAAAGCGAAAATTGTATCTGATTTTGAAACTCGCCTTGATATGGTGAATAAAGATTTGGAAGCAATTGAGTTTCAAGCTCAACGTATTTTGGCTGATGCGGCTAAAGTTGATGCTACAAGTCTTACTGCAATTCGTCAACAAATCGACGAAGAGAAAAATAAACGCTTGGCTTTCAAAGAAGAAGTAACAGCTAAATTGAAAGACGCTCAAGAATTGTCCTTAGGAACTGAAATTCCTCAAGGTACATTAGAGCAAACAGTTACCGTTAAAATCGGGGATAATTTGGATGCCATGATGGGCGCTGAAATCCTATTAGAGGACGGTAAAATCGTTGCGTTTCGTCAATAATGAAGCCTAACGATTTCATCACAATAGGTGTTATCATCGCCCCGCACGGCGTGCGGGGTGATCTTCGTATTATGCCTCAAACCGATTTTCCAGAACGGTTTATGCATATGGATGCCTGTTACATCGATGGTAAAGAATACCACGTTGCATCCGCACGATTTCACAAACAATTTGTATTAGCATCCTTTAAGGAAATTCCTGATCGCAACACAGCTGAATTATTCGGTAAGAAAGAAATTCAAGTGCGTCGTGAAGATTTAGTGGAATTGCCAGAAGGTCGTTACTATATTTTTGATATCATTGGTCTTGAGGTACAAGATACTAAGGGTAATGTGCTTGGCACAGTTACCGAGGTTTTGCAACCTGGTGCTAATGAC
>URPT01000031.1 GCA_900549845.1 uncultured Veillonella sp.
AAGAGCTAACACAATATACGGACGGTTTAGACGATATAAAGGTCGGATAAGTGTATGGGCGAGTCTCGTTCCTGCTCCAATATATTCCATATATTTTGCATAACCTGCACAGGTCATAATCATGAGGCCCAGATTGACTATGTTATTTGATGTCGTTATTCTTACGATATCCATTGCATCAAATATGAGAACTCCTGTGGATTGGTCACCAACTAATATGGCATCAATCCAGCTCGCCTCATAAGCGATGAACATCATAAGAATTCCTAAGCCAATCAAAATAGGTTGTGGCTGGTAGCGCTTCATCAATAAAAAGCCTGTAATAGCAATTATGATGAGACATATAACTATATTCATAAGTACCTCTCATAGAGAATGTATTAGACTTACAGAGGATTTATATCACAAGTACTACACTTGAATTATACTTATATAATACTTGTATCATACTTGCATCACATCCAACTTATACCTATATTATACCTATACTATACGGAAAATATAAATAAAAATACAATGAAAAGCACCATTACCCTTAAGATAACAGTGCTTTTAAGATAGAAATATCTAATTGATTTTATCATTAAACATACAAATATCTAATCTATTAGACGGATTAGTACATAGATTATTACTTATATAATTAAACATTTTTTATTTATGCTCTTTTAACCATGAGATAGCATATTCAGCATATACCGCTGATGCGGCAGATAGTACGGTATCATCCATATTAAATCTATTATTATGATGATCGTAGGTAGCCTCGATTTCAGGATTTTGAATACCAATAAAGGCAAAACATCCTGGTTTATCTTGTAAATACCATGCAAAATCTTCCCCTGGCATTACTTTACGCATTTTAGAAAGTTTGTCTTTACCTAATGTATCAATAACGACACGTTCTGCCAATTCACTGGATGCAGGATCATTAATTGTAGGCGGTACTTTTTTTACATATTCTAATGTAGCAGTTGCTCCATAAGCCTCAGCCGTATGTTCTACTACGCGTCGTATGGATTCAACATAGTACTCTTCTTGATCTGGGTCAAAGAATCGAATGGTCCCCCCCATTTTAGCTTCACCAGGGATAACATTCCACTCAGATCCAGAGTGAATATTACCAATAGTGAGTACAAGAGAATCTAAGGCACTCACATTACGCGACACTACGGTTTGTAAGTTCATGACGATAGCACTAGCTACTACAATAGCATCAATCGCTTGATGTGGCTGTGCACCATGGCCTTGTTTGCCTTTTACATTAATAGTAATCTGACTACTTGCAGCCATACGAGGACCTTCTTCTACAGATATGAGTCCTGCTGGTAAGTCAATCCATACATGGCCACCAAAGATAGCATCCACCTTATCATACCAATCACCAAATTTAATGAAATCTGGTGCACCCGCTCCTGTCTCCTCAGCAGGTTGAAAGGCTAAATATACGTCGCCTTCAATGCGATCTTTCATAGACATTAACATCTTGGCAGCACCTAACAAAATAGCCATATGACCATCATGACCACAGGCGTGCATTTTGCCTTCAGTTTCTGATTTATAGTCTACTGTATTATGTTCGTGAACAGGCAATGCATCAATATCAGCGCGCAACGCGATAGCCTTGCCAGGTTTATCACCGTGAATGATACCAACTAAGCCGATGCCACGCTCTGTATCTACATGAACCTCTACGCCCATAGATTCTAATTCTTTAGCCAGTGTTTTAGTTGTTTCAAATTCTTCATTACTGAGCTCAGGATGTTTATGGAAATATCTACGCCAATCTTGAACGTAGCTTTTATATTGTTCGATTAAATCGCGACTATGCATGGTATCGCCTCCTTATAAAATCCCATAATCAAGGGGAATAACAGGGTAAAAGTAAAAGAAAACGACAGGCATCGCCATGTCGTTTTCTTTATGTCTTATCGGTTGCGTAATACTGCTTGTACCGCCAAGGATACAACAGCTGTTGCAACTGTCACAGCAGCGGTGATTTTCGCCGTTGTGATAATTTCTTCTTTTGTAGGTTTTGCTTTTGTAGCAATATCTAATGTTTTTGCTACAGCAGGAACCAATACTTCGTTACGTAAGGATTCTGTATTCATATTTACTCCTCCAATATAGACTGTTTCTTCTAGGGTAACACGAATGAGAACTAAAGTCTATATATTCATCGATTTATTTCAATAATTACACGGTTACGCAACTATTTTAAATGATATTTATGAAAGTTATCCTTAACATTATTTTGCCGCTAACTCTGCAATAGCTTCAGCTACAATAGCAATCGCTTTTTCCAATTGATCTTGAGGAATATTAAGAGCTGGTAAAAGACGTACTTTATTTTTCGCAGACAAGCATACAACGCCCTTTTCAAGACATTTTGCAATGACTGCTTTTGGATCTACTGTAGTTTCAATACCAAGCATAAGGCCCATTCCGCTCACACCTAGAATACCAGGTTTACCTGCTAAGGTAGTTTTTACATAGTCCCCTTTTGCTTTTACAGAATCTAAGAATTCTGGTGTTAAACGATTAATGATAGTATTACCTGCTGCCGCACAGATTGGATTGCCACCAAAGGTTGTAGCATGTGCACCAGCATTTAACACATATTGCATCTTTTCATTGAATAATGTAGCCCCCATAGGAAGGCCACCTGCTAAACCTTTTGCAGTAGATACTACATCTGGCTCAATACCAAATTGTTGGTATGCGTATAGACTACCAGTACGGCCATTACCTGTTTGCACTTCATCAATGAGTACAAGTTGATCATGTTCATGAGCATATTTTGTTACAGCTTGCACGAACTCTTTATCCAAAGGCATAACGCCACCTTCACCTTGAATAGGTTCCATCATGATGGCACAAACTGCTGGATTATCAAGTGCTTTTAAGGCCACATCAATATCATTGGCAGGTGTATGAATAAAGCCTTCTGTAAATGGGAAGAAATGTTGATGGAATACATCTTGGCCTGTAGCAGACAAGGTAGTAATAGTACGACCATGGAAGCTATTAACCAAGGTGACGATGACATGACGACCTTCACCGTATTTATCATGACTATATTTACGAGCTGCTTTGATAGCACATTCATTGGACTCTGCACCAGAATTGGAGAAAAATACCTTCTTCATACCTGTTTTAGCACATAATTGTTTTGCCAATTCAATTTGTGGCAAAGAATAGTATAAATTTGAAATGTGGTTCAACGCATGAGATTGCTTTGTCACAGTCTCTGTCCATTCATCATCATCAACCCCAAAGGCTGTTACACCGATACCAGATCCAAGATCGATGTATTCTTTACCGTCTACGTCCCATAAAAGAGAGCCTTTACCCTTTTCAAAACATACGTTAAACCGGCCATACGTATTGGCTATATATTCTTTATCTTGTTGTTCAAAATCGATTGTATTACTCATTACATCCTCCAAACGTACGGTCGTGCCGTCGTCTATCTATATGAAAGGTAACGATGGTAATAAACAATTACCATCGCTATACCTACTATATTACTTTACAAACATGGTGCCAAGACCTTCATCAGTTAATAGCTCGATAAGAATGGCATGTGGAATCTCACCATTGATGATGAATACCTTCTGTGCCCCGGCTTCGATGGCCTCTAAACAACAATCGACTTTAGGAATCATGCCCCCTGCAATAATGCCATCAGCTTTTAATTGCTCTGCCTCTGCCATTGTAATTTTAGAGATTAAAGATTCAGGATCATGTACATCACGTAGCACACCATCAATGTTAGTCATAGCCACCATTGTTTCCGCCTTAAGGGCACCGGCAATTTTTGCGGCTACCGTATCAGCATTGATATTATATGTCTTGCCATCAGCCCCCATACCAATGGAAGAAATGACAGGAATATAACCTCTACTGATAACATCATCGATAATACTTGTGTCAATCGTATCGATAGAACCTACATAACCAAGCTCATCATTTTGTTTATGAACTTGAATCATATTACCATCTACACCACAAAGACCAACAGCCTTACCGCCAAGGTCTGTTAAATCCGCTACAAGGCCTTTATTAACCTTACCGGCTAATACCATTTGTACTACATCCATGGTCGCTTCATCTGTGACACGCAAGCCATTTGCAAAATGCGATTCAATTTTCATGGCATCTAGTGTGCTATTAATAGCTGGACCACCGCCATGAACGAGCACAACTTTTACCCCTACCAATTGAAGTAGCATTAAATCCTTCATAACGGATTTTTTTAATTCTTCATCAATCATAGCATTGCCGCCATATTTAACGACAACATATTGATCTGTATATTGTTTGATATATGGAACGGCCGCAGTTAAGATATGCGCCCGCATTGCATTTGTTACGTCCTTCATAGTTCCCTCTCTAACCTAGTGCTAGGCCTGTATCCTCAGGCAAACCTAAAGCAATGTTCATACATTGAACAGCAGCACCAGAGGCACCTTTGCCTAAATTATCGAAAATAGCATGAACCATAATGCGTTCATCGTTGCCAGTCACATAGATTTTCATGCTATCTGTGTTGCTCAATTGATTTGCATTTAACATGCCTGTATTACTGCTGTCAGTAAACGGTGCCACGGTAATGATGGTGCTATCTTTGTAAAAGTCTTCTAATGCTTGTTGCACTTTATCAATACTGATTGGCTTTTGACATAAGCGACTGTGAATACCAACCGTTACTTCCATGCCAGAATAATAATCGTCAACGATAGGAATAAAAATAGGTGCTTCACTAAGACCACATACATGCTGCACTTCAGGCAAGTGCTTATGTTGTTGACTAAGACAATATTGACGCGGTGCATAGAGGAAATAATCCTTCGGTTCACTTTCATATTGGCCAATCATCTTTTTACCACCACCGCTATAGCCTGTTAAGGATGTGATAGTGAAAGGATACTCTGTTGGTACAAGACCAGCTTTTACAAGAGGTGCAATACAAGCAATCATTCCACTTGCATGACAACCAGGGTTAGCAATATGTTTTTTAGTAGCGATGGCTGTTTTATAATCCGCACCGAGCTCTGGGAAACCATAGGACCAATCAGCAGCCGTTCTAAAGGCAGTTGATGTATCAATGACCTTACATGGTAATTCACCGATAGCGGCCATGATTTCCTTAGATGCCGCATCAGGTAAGCAGAGAAATACAATATCTGCCTCTTTAGCTACCTCTTTAATAGCCTCTACATTTTTACGATCCTCATCAGCTGTAGCTAATAGCTCTATATCTTTTCTATCGGATAACCGTTCATGAATTCTTAAACCTGTTGTGCCTTCATGACCGACAATAAATACTTTATACGGTGCCATAATAAACCTCATTTCTCACCTATCGGTGACTCACGCCTATTTATATAACCCCTCAGCCATTATAAATAGGAAACAAACTATACCATACATCACCTTCTAGGGAGATGAAATTATTTCAAAGGATAGTCACTAAAGGTAGCAACCATAACGGCCTTAATCGTATGGAGACGATTTTCTGCTTCTTGGAAGGCCAAGGAATTTGGACCTTCAAATACATCTTCAGTTACCTCAATGCCATTCATGCCGAACCGTTCAAAGATATCTTTACCTACTTGAGTTTCCGTATTGTGGAATGCTGGCAAGCAGTGACAGAATTTAGTATTTGGATTACCTGTTAATGCCATCATTTCAGCATTAACTTGGAATGGTTTAAACGTATTGATACGTTCTTCCCACATATCATAAGTATCACCCATGGTTACCCATACACCTGTATAGATTACATCTAAACCTTTAACACCTTCAGCTACGTTATCTGTACATGTGATAGTAGCACCTGTTTCTTTTGCAACTTTCAAACATTCTTCATAGAATGGACCGGCTGGCCAGTATTGTTTAGGACCGATAAGTCTAAAGTCCATACCCATTTTAGCGGCCCCACTCATTAAGGCATTACACATATTAGATTGACCGTGACCTACATAAGCATAGGAGATTTCATTCAATGGTTTATCAATATTTTCTTGAAGTGTCAAAAAATTCGCTAATGTTTGTGTTGGGTGGTCCATATCGGTAAGGCCATTCCAAACAGGTACGCCAGAATAATCAGCTAATGTATCTACATCGGCTTGATCAAAGCCTCTAAACTCGATGGCATCATACATAGATCCTAGAACACGAGCTGTATCTTTTAAGGATTCTTTTTTATTCATTTGGGAACCTGTAGGGCCAAGATATGTTGTATGAGCACCTTGGTCCGCAGCACCTACTTCAAAGGCACAACGTGTCCGTGTAGAGTCTTTTTCAAAAATTAATGCAAAGTTTTTACCTACTAATGTTTTGATTTCTTTCCCTGCTTTTTTATCGGCCTTTAATTTTGCAGCCAAGTCCAAGAAGTATTTAATTTCTTCTGGTGTGTATTGAAGCATTGTTTTAAATGATGTATGTTGTAAACTCTTCATGATAACCTCTTATTTCAAACTACTTATTTAACTACTTTTCTTGTAAAAATTCGGCGGCAATAGCAGCCATCATTGTTATACCAGGTTCCAGAATGCTTTCATCAATGGTGAAAGCCTCATTATGCAAGGCCGGATTACCTTCAAATCCAGTACCTAACCAAAGGAAAGCACCTTTTATTTTATGAAGATACGCGGAGAAATCTTCTGCAGCCATAGACGGAAATTCAGGATGTACCACCGCTTCTTTACCAAGATATTTCTCTACAATAGATGTGGCATAATCGATGGCGTCTGGATTGTTGATAGTAGCACCATGACCACGTTTATAATCTAAGGTACTCTTTGTTTTTAATAACATATCGAGAGCTTGTAAACTTTCACCAAGACGTCGTTCTATATAATCCCGTTTTGCTGGTTCATAAGTACGACAAGTACCTTCTAGATATACATCGCCACAGCCTACATTGTATCTGTCGCCACCCTTGATAACACCGATGGTACATACTAGATTTTCCATTGGATTCGTTTCACGAGCCACAATAGATTCTACGTTTACGATCCAGTTTGCGGCTGCTACGATGGCATCTACCCCATTATGAGGCTCCGCTCCATGGGTCGATTTCCCTTTAATATGGACGAGGAAGTGATCCGATGCAGCCATCAAATTACCTTTTTTTAGACCTACCGTACCAACCGGTAATTGTGGCCATACATGGAGACCATATATCTCATCTACATCATCAAGAATGCCGCTATCTACAATACCTTGTGCACCTGGGAATAATGCTTCCTCTTCGGAAGGCTGGAATACGAGCTTTACGGTGCCATGCAATTGGTCTTTAATAGACTGTAAAATGGCTGCTGCACCAAGCAAAATCGCAATGTGGCTATCATGACCACAAGCATGCATAACGCCGTCATTTTCTGATGCAAATGGCAATCCAGTAGTTTCATGTATAGGTAAGGCATCTATATCAGCACGCAATGCAATGACTGGTCCAGGTTGAGTCCCTTCGATTTTACCGATAACGGCATAATCAGAAACATCATTTACAAAAGGAATACCTAATTCACCAAGAACCTTTTGAATAAATAAGGATGTATTTTTTTCTTCACCAGATAATTCTGGATGACTATGAATATGTCTACGCCATGCTACAACTTGTTCTTTATATTGTGCAGCATATTTCTTGATCAAATCTTGTAATGTATTCATTACTCTATCTCCTTTATACACCATGTGTATATTTTATACATTATTAGTGTATTTTTATAACCTATGTACGTATTATAATACTATCAGTCGTTTTATTCAAGTTTTATACAAATTTTCTGTATTTTTATTTGTTATACTATGAATTAATTTTTATCATAGTCCTTAGAACTGTAATTTACATGAACTTAATTTAGCATATAAAATATCTAATAAATATATAATTATCATTTATATGTTTACCAATTTAAACTATAAATCAGAGAAAACTATTTGTATAAACACACAAAAAGACACCTTCCAAGGAAGGTGTCTTTTGCTTATATATTCTTATATTCTTGTGCTTCTATTTCTCTATAACCGACTCATCTAGCTGTGTACCGTCTGGTAAGAAAGCTTTTACTATTAATTTATTCGGTGTAACAGTCATCGTCATATAGTTATTCTTATCTCGATCTGGTGCCACATATACATCTAAAGGATGTTCTTTCCACTTAGGGCGACGAGCATCTCCGGCAATACCAGTCAGAATATATAATGGTCCCGAAGCATCTCGATCAAAGTTACGTACATGCCCTCTATTACGATAAGAATGTAAATGAGCTGACAATACTAAATCTACATTAAACTCATCAAAGATAGGCATAAACAATACGCCCTCTTCGTCGAATCCTACATCACGACTTGCGCCAGGGCGGTCAATGGCATATTGGAATGGATCCCGATGCATGAGAACTACGGTCCACTTTTTAGTATTAGCTGCTAAATCTTGGCGTAACCACTGAACCTGTACATCGTATAAATCAGGATGATGTGTATCCTGATTATCTTCATGATTGCTTTCATATAACATTGTATCTAATACAACGTAATGAACATCACCGAAGTCATAGGAATAATAACGACGATTAAAAATTTCATTTCCATTAGGCGGTACTGCGAAGTAATTCAAATACGCATAAGGCTCGCGCATTTTCCAATCTAATGTATACATCTCATGGTTGCCTAAGGTCGTTGCTAACGGCACATTAGCACTCAACGGTCTAATGGAATTTAACCAAGTGCGCCATTGATAGTCTTGTTCCCCATTATCTACAAGGTCCCCCATACTAATATACAGGGCTGTCCTTGGATTGCGATGTGCTGAGTCCTTTACAATCTCTTCCCATTGAGAATAATCCCCCGACTGAGAGTCTGGATAGATAAGAACATCATAGACACTAGCGCCAGCCGTTTCCAGGGAGTACCAATCACTACGGCGATCACTGCCATACCCAACACGATACTCATACTTTGTTTCAGGTGTTAACCCTGCCAAAGTGCCCTCATGAATATAGGTAGTACTGCCATCATCGGTAAAAGCTTTATCTGTAGCATTTATGGTTTGTATAGTATCGGTCCCATCTTGGCGATATTCTATGATAGCATCAGATTCACTACTATCAGACTGCCACATAATGGTACGGCTTGTGCTATTATCTTGAGCTACAATTTGCCGAATATAACGACTTTCAGAATCGAGTAGTGGTTTTATTTCTTGACCACTCACCACAGCCGCAGTCCGTGCAATTCGACTGTATATAGTATCCCTATATACATAGCTACCTACAGTAGCAGCAACCACGGTAATAATAGCTAGTAAGGATATAATTAATCTTTTTTTGTTCATATAATTCCTTTATTAACTAAACTGTTTGACTAATATTTAATATGAACACATTATAAAACTTACACTTAACTTTAAGTCAAATAAGATTTTGCTATACTTCTTTCACATCTACTTTTCTATATCTAGCAGAAACAAAACCCAACATATTTAATTGCGGTATATTCCACTCATTAGGCAAATAGATGTTACAAGTGATCTCATCGCCTATAGAATTATTAGCTATAAATTGATAACGCCCTAATTCTTCATTACTGCATACTCTTTCAATCTGATTTAAAGTAGTAGCACCCCAAAATCGGCTAAATTCTGACCAAATAATTTCCGTATCAACTTGAGATAATTCAACCTGTAGTCTATATGTTATGCCAACTTTGCATCGTTTTTTTAAGCCCTTTTCGTCAGTACTACAAACCTTAGTAGAGCCTTTATCAAAAGACCATTCTAGGCCATCTAACGATTTAATTTGAGTAGAAATAAGATTTTTAAAATTTGAAAAGTCTCCGAGAAAATGTTTACACGCTACCTCGAATGTATCCAATCTATCTACATTGCTCAATTTACAATACCTCTATCAAAAGATTTATCTATTATTTTTCGTAATATTGCTTCATTTGTGTATAGCCATTAACGATGACTTCAATTTCACCTGTTCTAGGATGGAAGATAAGACCGTGAATAGGTACGTCTTTCGGAATCAAAGGATTCATACGCAATTCGTCTACAGTGTCTTCTACATTTTCAGCAGGGTGTGTAAATCCATCTGCCCAGCGTTCCATTTCTTTACGGACCATATGAATCGCTTCTGGTGCAATACCACGAGCCAACATTTTTTCTGTTAGATCTTTTGCTGTAGTTTTTGCCATACCACATTCGTGATGACCTATGATAAAGATTTCGTTAACGCCTAGCTCATAAATACAAACAAGTAAACTACGTACTACGCCATCAAAGGGACCTGTAATACAGTTCCCTGCAGTCTTTACGATTTTCGCTTCACCGCGGCCAATATCCATGGAATCTTCTAAGAAGTTAACAAGACGTGTATCCATGCATGTAACGATTGCCATTTCTCGACTAGGCATCTTACTGCATTTAGTATCTGTTTCTACATAACCTGTATTTTGATCTTCTACATATTCTCTATTATGGGCTAAAATATCATCTAATAAACTCATAGTACCTCCTATATAAAAAGACCTTGGCATACAACCAAGGTCTCTATATCAATAATGGTCGATATAAATATTATATCATATTCAGTTGTATCCATTCTAAATCACTACTAGTCTTAGATCATTATTCTCCAAAAATAGATTTAGAATAATTAGAGTTAAAACTTATCTATCAGGTGTAGATAGTGCTTCGATAGCTACGCTACCACCGCGTACAACTTCAATACGATTAACAAACATATCTTTAAATAGAGCAATCATATCGTTATTTTTGGATACTGTTTTTACACATTGTACGAGAACAGATTTGCGGTTATAATCAACTACCAACAAGTCAAAGGTTTGAGCAATGCGGAAGATTTCTTGTTTATCTGCTTCTTTGCAACTGTTGACCTTAATAAACAATAGTTCTTTCTTTGTAATCCGCATATCTGTAAAGTCGATAACCTTAATCACCTCTACACTGCGATTAAGCTGTTTAATGATTTGTTCGTACGTCAAATCATCGCATGTGAGCTCAATGGTCATACGAGACATGGTAGGATCTTCAGTTTCCCCTACTGTCAATGTATCAAGGTTATAGTTTTTACCTGCGAAGAGGCCAGAAATTTTAGCCAATACGCCGATTTGGTTTTCTACATACGCTGAAATACAGCGTTTTTCCATATGTAACTCCATAGCCCCTCCTATTTTTTATCCTTTAATAACATATCGCTTAAAGATTTGCCAGCTGGTACCATTGGCAATACATTGAGCTCCGTTGGAATGATGAACTCAAGTAATGTAGGACCATCTTTGAAAGTATCTGCCAATTGGAACCCTTTTTCGATATCCTCTACCTTAGTAATGCGCATTGCCTTTGCACCATAAGCTTCTGCCAATTGTACAAAGTTTGGAACGTATTCAAACTCATCATTATCGATCATATCACGCGTTACAATAGAGCTTTCATCCATCAACAAATTAGTACAAGCATATCGTTTATCGTAGAACAATTGTTGCCATTGCCGTACATTACCAAGGAAGCCATTATTCAAAATGATGAGAGTTACAGGTAAAAGATAATGCATAGCTGTGGCAAATTCTTGGATATTCATTTGTACACCACCATCACCACAGATAGCAAATACTCGTTTATCAGGGTTGCCAATTTGAGCCCCTAACGCAGCTGGGAACCCATAGCCCATCGTACCAAGGCCACCAGATGTCAACATTTGGTGTTGTCCTTTAATTTCGAGGAACTGAGTAGTCCACAATTGATTTTGTCCTACATCAGTAGCAACAATAGGTCGTGCATAGTGGTTATTAATATAGTCAATAACAATTTGAGGTGTTAAGCCTTCTTCACCAGCTTGTGTAACAGGGCGCTCAGCCTTAAGTTGTTGTAATTGCGCAGGCCATTCACCAAGATCATGAGGTTCAATATATTCCAATAATTTTTCAATAGCTAATTTAGCATCTGCTACAATTGGAATATCTACCTTAATATTTTTAGAAATAGATGCTGCATCCACATCAATATGGATAATCTTACAATTTTGTGCAAAGGTACTTAATTTGCCTGTAATCCGATCGTTAAAGCGTGTACCAATAGAAATCATTACATCACAATCAGTGAGTGCCACATTCGGTGCATAGCCACCATGAATGCCAATATTGCCGAGATATAAAGGATGTCGACTATCGATAGCACCTTTCCCCATCAATGTAGTTACAGCAGGAATGCCTGTTTTTTCTACTAGCTTCATCATAAGATCGTTAGCACCACTAATGCTAACGCCACCACCTAATAAGAATAGTGGTCGTTTAGCCTTGCTGATAATAGAGCATGCTTTTTTTACTTGTCCTACGTGAACTGTTGTATTTGGTTTATAGCCACGAATATTGACTTCTGTTGGATACTCATCAGAGCCCATAGCCTTTTGAATGTTTTTAGGAACATCCACCACTACAGGACCAGGACGACCAGTACGGGCAATATAAAATGCTTCTTTCAAAATACGCCCTAGCTCTTTACGATCACGAACGGTAACAGCATATTTACAGATATTGCGCACAATACCAACCGTATCCACCTCTTGGAATGCGTCATTGCCCATGAGGCCCAAGTCTACTTGACCTGTAATACAAACAAGGGGAACACTATCAGCGTATGCTGTAGCAATACCTGTCACCAGGTTTGTAGCACCTGGTCCAGAGGTTACCATGCACACCCCTACTTTACCTGTACTGCGAGCATAACCATCTGCTGCATGAGCCAATGCTTGCTCATGACGTGGCAAAATTACTTTTACCTTATCTTGTTTATATAATTCATCCATGATATCAATGGTTGCTGCCCCAGGATAGTTGAATAGTATATCTACCTGCTCCTCTTGAAGGGCCTTCACCACATATGCTGCGCCTGAAATCATAGGTGCCTCCTTAACTATGTAAAACATGCATATCGCATTCTCAATATTCTCATTCGATATATCTAAAAAATTGAATATCTTATATAGATGTGTTATACTCAGTAGTGTACCACATGTTGTGGTACATGAGTATGTAATAAATCTCAAAATATAGAAATATATATTAATTTTGTCTGGAAAGGACTGTAAAACCATGAAAGAAATCTTAGGTTTCCACTTAAACGGTTGCCCTTATTGTGCAAATGCATTCCGTGCTATCGATGAACTTGTTGCAGAAAACCCTGCATATGCAGACATTCATATCAACTGGGTTGAAGATCAAGATGCACATGAACTTTTCAAAACTCATCCTTATGAATACTATCCAAACCTGTGGTTCGACCTCGACAAACAATACGAGGCTCAACCTGGTGAAAGCTATGACCAAACAAAAGCATTAATCAAAGCTGTATTGGACAAAGCAATCGCATAAGATTATTACATGAAAACGTGATAAATCCATTAAGAAAGAGGCTAGCAAATGCTAGCCTCTTTTTTTGTCTTTCCATTCAAGATACATATGTCTAATAACTTGGATTGGCGATACCAGTAACATCCTTGGTCCACCATAACGCATAATTTCACGGATTTTTTCACGATAATTCGGTGCATAGCAATGGGTTTTACATACACTACAGAATGTTTTACTTTCCATATGAGGACATGCATCAATGCGATGCTCTGCATATTCCCAAACCTGTTCACAATCTTTGCAAAGTTGCCCCTTAGGCGTATGGTGCTTATTATGACAATAGATGCCAATAATTTGGTACATAGTTTTTAGTTCTAACTTACGTTTTTCATCAACTGTCATACTACCCTCCTATTTCACAGACCATGATACCCACGCCACTTTATCAACCGTTTTATTATGGATTTCTCCATTAATGGCTAATGGTTCAATGAGATTTCTAATTTCTACTTTCATATCTTCTATATCGCCCCATGTATTATTATGAAGTCGCATAGCAAAGTAATTAACCGCTTTATCAAGGCTCATAACCTCTGTTTCAGGAACCGTCTTATACGTCACTTTTATATTATGCCCTATTTCATGAATAGCATCTAAACACTCTTTCATCTTGCCATCCCATGGGAAAGAATCACGTCCAAAGAAATGTTCAGATAACATATCTACCATTTCATCGCTCCGTTCACTGAAAG
>URPT01000032.1 GCA_900549845.1 uncultured Veillonella sp.
TTGAAAGTAAAAGATGATAAATCTGGTACTACAAAAACAGTTACTATCAAAGATATTGCATCCAAAACAGAACTGGATAAATTAGATGATCGTGCAGTTAAATACGATTTAGATCCTGCTACAAACGCAGCAGATAAATCTAAAGTAACTTATGAAGGTCGTACATACACTAATAAAACTGGTGGTACTCATGTAACTAACGTGGCGTACGCAACTGGTAACGACGGCAGCGAAGCGGTTAACGTAGATTACTTAACTGACAAAATCAAAGACAGCTCTGATGCGTTGATCAACAAAGGTTTGAAATTCGATGCTAACGTAGGTGGCGTTCAAACTAATAAATTAGGTTCCACTGTAACTGTAAAAGGCGAAGGCACTGCAGCTGATGCTAAGTACAGCGGCGAAAACATCAAAACATTCATCGATCAAGATACAGCTGGTAACACAACTATTAACGTGAAGATGAATAAAGACATCATTGCTGATTCCATCAAAGTTAATAAAGATGGTAGAGATGGCAAAGATGGCGTATCCATTACAGGTCCTACTGGCGTAGCTGGTCAAGACGGCAATAATGGTAAAGTAGGCATCACAGGGGCTGATGGCAAAGACGCAGTTTCCATCTCCGGTAAAGATGGCGTTGGTCATATCGGCTTAACAGGCCCTGCTGGTACAAATGGCAAGGATGGTTCTAATGGCATCGACATGACTGTTAAAAATGGTTACGATGATGCAGCTAAAGGCGTGAAAGGCGAAAAAGGTGTAGACGGTGTTGATGGTATTACACGTATTGTGTACACTGACAACAATGGGGAACACCAAGTAGCTACAATGGACGACGGCATGTTATACGGTGGTGACACAGGTAATGTGATCAAGAAAAAACTTAACAATCAAGTAAATGTTAAGGGTGGCATTACTGACGATACTAAATTGACTGCTGATGACAATATCGGCGTAGTTTCTGATGGTACAGATACGTTGAAAGTTCGCTTGGCAAAAGATCTTAAAGGTCTTAACACAGTAACTGCTACTGAAACAGTTAAGGCTGGCGATGTTGTGATGGGTAAACAATCTGATGGCACACCTGCAGCCAATATTGGCAACTATGTAACAGGCCTAGATAATAAAGATTGGGACGTAATAAATCCAACTGCTGTTAGTGGCCGTGCTGCTACAGAAGATCAGTTGAAAAAGGTTACAGAGGCTATCAACAATCAAAGCTCCAACTCCACAGATTATCGTTTAGTTCAAAACCAAACAGCTGGCTCCAATGGCGACTACACTGTAGACAACAACGGTGATGTGGCGTTGACTGTACAAGATAAAAATCATCCAAACCAAACTGAAACAGTAACTATCAAGGACGTAGCATCTAAATCTAACCTAGATAAATTAGATGATCGCGCTGTTAAGTACGACTTGGATCCTGCTACAAATACTGTAGATAAATCTAAGGTAACTTACGAAGGCCCTACTTACACTAATAAAACTGGTGGTACTCACGTAACTAATGTGGCGTACGCAACAGGTAACGATGGTAGCGAAGCGGTTAACGTAGATTACTTAACTGATAAAATCAAAGATAGCTCCGATGCGTTGATTAACAAAGGCCTTAAATTCGATGCTAACGTTGGTGGTGTTCAAACTAACAAATTAGGCTCTACTGTAACTGTTAAAGGCGAAGGCAATGAAGCAGACGCAAATTACAGCGGCGAAAACATTAAGACTTTCATCAAACAAGATAATACAACTGGTAACACAACAATTGATATTAAATTGAACAAGAACCTTGTAGCCGATTCCATTAAAGTCAACAAAGATGGCAGAGATGGCAAAGATGGCGTATCCATTACTGGCCCTACTGGCGTAGCTGGTCAAGACGGCAATAATGGTAAGGTTGGTATCACAGGTGCTGATGGTAAAGACGCTGTATCTATCTCTGGTAAAGACGGCGTAGGTCACATCGGCTTAACAGGCCCTGCTGGTACAAATGGCAAGGATGGTTCCAACGGTATCGACATGTCCGTTAAGAATGGTTACGACGATGCTACAAAAGGCGTTAAGGGTGAAAAAGGTGTAGACGGCGTTGATGGTATCACACGCATTGTGTATACAGACAATACTGGGGAACACCAAGTAGCTACAATGGACGACGGCATGTTATACGGTGGTGACACAGGTAATGTGATCAAGAAAAAACTTAACAATCAAGTAAATGTTAAGGGTGGCATTACTGACGATACTAAATTGACTGCTGATGACAATATCGGCGTAGTTTCTGATGGTACAGATACGTTGAAAGTTCGCTTGGCAAAAGATCTTAAAGGTCTTAACACAGTAACAGCTGCTGAAACTGTAAAAGCAGGTACAGCGACTATGGGTAACCAAGAAGCGACTAAAGCAGATGGTACTAAAGAAACTGGCAATTATGTAACAGGTCTTGATAACAAAACTTGGGATGCTGACAATATCGTAACTGGTCGTGCTGCTACAGAGGATCAATTGAAAGATGCGTTGGCAAACCAATCCAATGCAGGCCTTAAATTCGACGCTAACGTTGGTGGTACTAAGACTAATAAATTAGGCTCCACTGTAATTGTAAGAGGCGAAGGCAATGAAGCAGACGCTAACTACAGCGGCGAAAATATTAAGACTTTCATCGACCAAGATAATACAACTGGCACTACAACGATTAATGTTAAATTGAACAAAAACCTTGTAGCCGATTCTATTAAGGTCAATAAAGACGGCAAAGACGGTAAAGATGGCGTATCCATTACAGGCCCTACTGGCGTAGCAGGTCAAGATGGCAACAATGGTAAGGTAGGCATTACAGGTGCTGATGGTGAAGACGCAGTTTCTATCTCCGGTAAAGACGGTGTTGGTCACATTGGTTTAACAGGCCCTGCAGGTACAAATGGTAAAGATGGTAAAAATGGCATCGATATTTCCGTGAAAAATGGTTACGATGATGCTGCCGAAGGCGTTAAGGGCGAAAAAGGCGTTGACGGTGTAGACGGAATCACGCGTATCGTGTATACTGATAAGACTGGTGAGCACCAAGTAGCCACTATGGACGACGGCATGTTGTACGGTGGCGACAGTGGCACTGTAATCAAGAAAAAACTTAACAACCAAGTAAATGTTAAGGGTGGTATTACAGATGCAGCGAAACTGTCCAATGAAGATAACATTGGGGTAGTAGCTGATGGCACTGATACATTGATGCTTCGTCTTGCAAAAGACCTTAAAGGCCTAAATTCTGCTACTTTCAACAATGGTACAGATGGCAACACTGTTGTAAACGGTGGTGGCCTCACTATTAATGATGCAGCAGGCAATCCGTTAACATCCGTTACAAAAGACGGTGTTACGATTACTGATGGTCCATCTATGACTAAGGACGGCATTGACGCTGGCGATAAGAAAATTACGAATGTACAAGATGGTACAATCGCAGCTGGCAGTAAAGATGCTGTAAATGGCGGTCAATTACATACAGCGGTAGAAGACCTTAAGACTAAGGGCTTCGGTTTAACTGCTGAAGATGGCGCTTCTGTTAAGAAACCTCTTGGTGATACTGTAACTGTGAAAGGTGACGGTACGAACATTACTACATCTGTAGATAATGGTGCTGTGAAAGTAGCATTGGCTAGAGATCTTAATGTAGATACTGTTACAGCAAACACAGTAACAACAGGCGACACTAAGATGGATACCAATGGCGTAACTATTAAAGACGGCGCCAATGAAGCGACTAAGTTGACTAAAGATGGCTTGCAAATCAACGATGGTGGTAACAAAGCGGTTACTATCGATAAAGATGGTTTGACTATCGAAAATGGTCCTAAGGTAACAAAAGACGGCATTAATGCTGGTGATAAGAAAATCACTAATGTAGAAGATGGTACAATTGCTGCCGGCAGCAAAGACGCTGTAAATGGCGGTCAATTGCATACTGCAATAGAAGACATCAAAGCACAAGGCTTCGGTCTTAAAGCAGAGGATGGTCAATCTGTGAAGAAACCTCTTGGTGAAGTAATCGACCTCAAAGGCGACGGCAACATCAAGACTTCCGTAGATGGCACTGCTGTTAAGATGTCCTTGAACGATACAATTACACTTGGCACAGATCCAACTAAACATGTTACAGTTGATGGATCTACTGGTACGATTACTGCGGGTAATGGTGCTAACCAAGTTACAATCGATGGCAGCACAGGTTCTGTTACAGCAGGTAACACTGTGAAAGCTGGCGATGTAATCATGGGTAACCAAAGCTCGGGTGGTCAAAACGGTAACTTTGTGGCTGGTTTGGACAATAAAACATGGAATCCTAACAACCCTGTAGCTGTTACAGGTCGTGCGGCAACAGAAGATCAATTAAAAGCTGTTAACGACGACTTTAACGAAAAAGCTAAAAATGGTCGTGTATTCCAAGGTGACCAAGCTGGTAACGATGGTAAAGTTGTTCGCGGTTTAGGCGATACAATGAACCTAAAAGGTGGCGCTGATGTAAATCGTTTAAGTGACAACAACCTTGCTGTTGTGAAGAACACTGCAGGCGATGGCTATGATATTAAGTTGGCTAAGGACCTTAACTTAAAAGACGGTTCTACTACGTATACAAAAACTGTACCAGGAACTAATACTACAATTCCTTATACAGTAGATACAAAAGTAGATGGTGGTGGCATCACAATTACTCCATCCATCAACGGTCAACCTGTACCAGGTCACACTGTAAGTCTTACAGAAAATGGCTTAAACAATGGTAATAATACTATTACTAATGTAGCGCCAGGCATCAATGGCACTGATGCGGTTAACGTTAACCAATTGCGCAATGCTATGCATAGTGTAGATGGTAAAATTGCTGATGTTGGTGCAGCTAGCGCAGCCATGGCAGGTCTTAAACCATTGCAATATGATCCATTAGAACCTACACAAGTGTTGGCGGCTGTTGGCAACTATAAAGGTAGTACTGCTGCTGCTATTGGTATCGCTCACTATACAAATGAATCTACAATGCTTCATATGGGTGTTTCCTTAGGTGGTCATGATAATATGGTTAACGCTGGTGTATCTTATAAATTCGGTACATCTGACGCTAAAAAAGCAATTCCAGCACGTTACAAAGCAGGCCCAATCAGCTCTGCCTATGTAATGCAAGATGAAGTAACTGCATTGAAAGCTGAGAACTTACGCATGAAACAACGCGATGAGGAATTATCTGCTAAGTACGAACAAGTACAACGAGATAATGAAGAGATGAAAGCTCAAATTGCAATGCTTATGAAACAAGCTGGGTTAACCAAATAATCATTCACTTGAGAGTGTATTGAGTATTTAAAACATAGGAAAGCCGCCCTGGGGAGGGCGGCTTCCAATGAGGGGACTTATGAAACTAATTAAATTACTACCAGTTATGGCAATTGCTTCTGTATGTGTTGCTGGCCAAGTACATGCGGCACAAGATCCTTTGATGATGCCTGAACAACCTGCGGCTCCTTTGACTGCAGAACAACAAGAAATCTCTCTTGCTGTTCCTAGTGAAGAGGTAAAAGCTGTAGTATCTGAATTTGCAGCATTCCAATTGGGGATGAGCAATGCTTTAATCCAAGACGACAATCGCGTAATGTCTGGTCAACAACGTTATACTAATAACGTGTTGTACTACATGAATGTTCGTCGTGACTGGTACATTACAAGCCATCGCTATAAAAAAGATAGCTATGCTCGCGTAGCATTAGATCGCTTGTACTTAGATTACAAAGAATTCTTCGAAAATCACACAACTGTGTCTGACATGAATAAAGCTGAATATGAAAACCAAATCTTGGCAATTCTTGAAAAGAATACAGCTAACATGTCTAACGATGAACTGCGTTTCTACATGAACGAAATGGTAATCTACAGCTTGCAACAAGCTATGCGCGATGGTAACAACCGCGTTAAACGCATCCGCTAATCCGTATAATTATAAATTTATACTTATGAAAGAGGTAACGGTAAAAGCCGTTGCCTCTTTTAGTTTTTATGGTTGCTTTATTTCTAGTAAATGTGAGGTAAATCACATAATAGTGGCCTTAATAGTACTATACTAATTCCATGACCTTATAGCTGTTTATATATAGGTAAGCCCTTACATACTATACATAAATTTACATAATAGTATTCAAGTATATGCAATTACTCCTAGTTACAAAGCAATTACAATCCTTTTGGATACTATGTTCTCTCTCGCAAGCTATAGGTCGTACTAAAACAAATGGCCCCCGTAGGATTCATTCCTGCGGGGGCTTGTTTGTTAATTGTATTGGTTAATCTGTCCTTTATGAATTATTATTTATGTTATTTACATATTTTTTCGATAGCAGTATAATTTAATCGTAGTAATCATGAGGGTAATATGAAGGGGAAGTGTTTTGTAGTATAACAAGGGAGGCGTATGATTATGAATCACGCAAAGAAACTACAATTATTAGCAGTACTCGGAGTTTTAACCATATCTTCTGCTAGCTTGGTACAAGCTGCAGATATTCCTGTTGTTTCCTCTGGTGGTGCCACTTATAACATTGGTCTACAAGGTTGGTCATCTTTCACCAACTCAGACAATGTACATCTCGGTGGACAAACTGGGGCAGCTAACAGCGATCCATATTCTCATGCAGGGGATCCAAATGCAAAGGGTAATAATATTGCCATCGGTCGTCTTGCCTTAAATGGTTCTCAAGGTGGCGGCAATGTAGCATTAGGTGCTAAGAGCTTTGTAGGTGGTAAAGGTGACTATAACTTTTTAGGTAACTTTGCAGCAGGCTTTAAATCAACTATTTCGGATACAATTGCGGTAGGTTATTTTGCAGGAGCTGGCTCTGAAGGTAATAAAAACGTATGGCTCGGTGCATCGCAAGCTGGCGGTAGTAAGGGGAATAACACTGTATTAATCGGTTCTAACTCTACTGTAAATGGTGATTTTAACTATGGCATGGGTCATGGTGTCATCTTTAAAGGCGATAAGAACTCCGCTATTGGTGCATACAACAAGATTGAAGGTAACCAATCCGGCGCCTTTGGTGTAGGTACATATAAAGTAGACACTGTTAAGGGGGATAACTCTTACAGTGTGGGTAATAAGAACCAAGTCAGTGCGAATAATACATTTGTAATGGGTAATAATGTGAAAACATCGCTAGATAATGCGGTTGTATTAGGTAATAATTCTACTGCTGAAAGTAGTGATGTAGTGAGCACTTCAAGTTATACCTATAATAATGGTGTTACTGAAAAATTCGCTGGTACTGCTCCTGTGTCTACTGTATCCGTTGGTACAGCCGGTCAAGAACGGACAATTACTCACGTAGCAGCAGGCCGTGTTACTGCGGATTCTACAGATGCGGTTAACGGCTCCCAGTTATACGGTACAAACCAACAAATTGATGTATTGCACCGCGATGTGCGCCACGTGGAAAAAGAATCCAACCGCGGTGATGCTCGTGCTGCAGCATTAGCTGCATTGCATCCACTACAATTTGATCCGGACCACAAGGTTCAAGTTATGGGTGGCTATGGTCACTATAAAGGCGAAAATGCATTGGCTCTTGGCGTAGGTTACTATCCAAAAGAAAACCTACTTCTTACAGCAGGTACAACTGTAAGTGGTGATTTGATGGCCAATGTAGGTGTGTCCTATAAATTCGGTGAAAATAAGACACTTGCTAAGATTTCCCCCGCATCCTATAACGCACTAGAACAACGTGTGGATACATTAGAAGCACAAAACAAAAAACTACAAGAAACAGTAGATATGCTTGTGCAAAAACTTAATGAAAAATAAGTTTTGATATGAAAGAGGTAATAACATGGTTATTACCTCTTTTTTATATACATATAATAGTAAATTAATACGTTTCTAGTGACTACGTATCTTGACATACATATACATTATTCGATACACTTATACATATTTCATTTGTTGTTCATGAATTTTAAATGTAGAGAGTAATGAAACGTATTGTGTGTATCGCCTTGAGCGCCCTATTGTGTTGTGTGGGTACAGCTGAGGCAGAAAAACAACAATTGTATAAGGGGGCAGACCAGTCTGTCCAAAGGGAACATACCCTTGCAGTGGCAACGAGTCCTCGTGAGGAGCATATCAAAGCAGTCTCTGAGGATTTCCATATTACTCCAGCGGCCACGCCAGACCATGTGATCGGTGAAGGTGGCCCTCTCGTGATGGATCGCCAAGAGACTAAGACCGTGCAGTACAGCAATGTGGATGCAGTGAATCGTGCCATTAATGCCGTAGCTATGTCTAATGTGTCCAATGCTATGTACGGTGCCAAAGGTAAACCATGGATGCGTCGCACTACACTGAGCTTTCAGTTCCAAGAAGGGTGGAAGCCACTCTATTCGGTGGAGACTGTTCAACCATTAGGTCATTACGATAATTCGTCTCGCGATGTGTGGTTTACGCAGCAGCGCATTTCTCGTGCGTCGGACACCGGTACTACCCTCAACATAGGCGTTGGGTATCGTCGTATTTCCAAGGATGATCGTCGCCTTTATGGGGCACATCTATTCTATGACCACCGGTTCTTGAATCGTCATAATCGACTCAGTGCAGGCCTTGAATATATGTCTGGTGAAAGCGAGTTCCGCTTCAACTGGTACGGTTCTGCTTCTGATGAACGCGTCCTAGATGTAAATTTACATACCTTGGAACGGGTGGCCAATGGTTATACTGTTGAATATGGTAAGACTTTCAAAAATGCTCGTTGGGCTAGAGTCTATGTAGAAGGATACCATTGGAATCAAGAACGTCAGGCCGATAAGAATGGTTTGCGCGTTGGCTCTGAGTTACAGCTCACACCACGTGTGTCTGTCGATATGGGCTATAACAAACCGGAACACAGCTCTGGCGGTGTATATGGTAAGATTACCTTCCGCTTAGCAGGCGCTCCAATGGCTTGGTATGGTGGCAAGCACCGTTTAGAAGAATCTGCAACGGTTCGTGATAAAATGCTCAATCTTGTAAGACGTACTAATACGATTTTTGTTGAGTAATAATTTTGATAACTGAATACACAAATTGAATAGTAATGCTATCTTTTTCATTCATATAATTTTAATGAAAATTAAATGAAAAATCATCTACTATTGTTGCTATATAAGTGATATACTCTAAGTAAGGGAATTTAGTGTTAATATCAATTGTTCTTTATAGATAATGGCTTTTATAAAAAGCCATTATCTTATTATATAGCTATTTTCTTATTATTGATGCCGTGTGATCGCCCGTTCATCTTAGTTACTCTCCAACTATTTGATAATCTTTGTGTTGTGTTTACTTCAAAATCTCTCTCTTAATAACAAACTTAAATCATGCGGCAACGGTAAGAGGTTCGCCTTCCTCTTACCCAAAAAGGATAGTTAATCCTCATCGATTAACTATCCTTTTTTATATTCTCTTAATAGATATATAAATTACTGTTTACAAAATACGTATACGTGCTACAATGTTCATATAAGACTCATGAATAAAGCATGAATTTTAAAGTACGAGAGAATGATAGGTTTTGTAGTTTATAAATGGAGGTTCTAAATTATGAACAAACGGAAACGTTTATTAACCTTGTTAATTAACGGTGTGCTGCTATCTAGTTTATGTATGGTAGCTAATGCTGCAGATAATGTAGCTGGGGCGGGTACTGGCGTAGCTATTGGCACCGGGTCTAATGCTCAAAGAGATGGAGTAGTTGCTATCGGTAAAGGTGCACATACCAATTATGCTGGCGGATCTAACTATGCAAAAGTTAATGGTGATGTCGTTATCGGCGAAAATGCAACAACTCATAGTTATTACGATCAATCTGGCTCAGTAGCTGTCGGTAAGAATGCGTATGTAGAAAATACGATTGGTCAACAAGACAAATTCTTTGCATTTGATCAAACTACTTTTAATCGTTGGGGTTTTGGAAGCCTTCCAGAAAAACCAGATAAAGTTGTTACTGGCGTAGCAGTAGGTGATAATACTTATGTTAGAAGTGGTGGTACCATGGTCGGGTCCCATAATTATCGTGGGAAAATTGGTGATATCACTGTCAACACAGATACATATGCAGAGAAGCGTAAAGCTGGACTAGGCGTATACTCAACAACAGTGGGAGCGAATAGCTTTACCAATGGTACTGTGGCAACCAATACAGGTGCTTTAAATGTTATTTCCAGTAATTATGATGGCAATAATTCTGCTAATGCAATTAAAAATTATGGGGCTACTATTAATGGCTCTTTGAACTCCATTGAGTCCGCTACAGCTGCTAGTAAATATTCTGGATTAAGCAATACTGTTGTTGGTACTGCTAATAGAACCAATAATTCTAATGGTTCTTTGATTTTCGGTGCAGGTAATGAAATTACTAACTCTGTTACTGATATAGATGCTAGTTCAATAACACCAACTGCTTTTGGAGGTCCATCTTCTGTAACTGAAATGGCAGAAACTGTACGTAATTTAGTAAAAGACAGCAAATCTGGTGGTTCTACCTTAGCTATTGGTGGTGGTAATAAAGCTGATTATACACAATTAACATCAATGACAGGTGTTAATAATACTATTACAGGGACTGCTGGCAATGTTGCAAAGTTGAATCAGGTATCTGGGTACAATAATACTATTACAAATGCGTCTAATAATATTGTAATGGGTAATGATCGTACCGTAACTGCTGATAATACAATTGCTATCGGTGGACTTTCTTCTGGCGAAACACGCTCTGTTGCCAATACAACAACTATTGGCTATGATGCAAAAGCTTCTGTTGAAGGTGGGGTAGCTCTTGGTTATAAATCTAATGCGACTGTAGATAAAGGTGCAGCTGGTTATGATATCAGCACAAAAGCGGCATCTACTGATACAAGCTCCACATGGAAAGCGACAGCATCTGCTGTATCCGTTGGCGATGTAGCTAATGATGTAACACGTCAAATCACATCTGTTGCAGCTGGTACAAACGATACTGATGCAGTAAACGTAGCACAACTTAAAAAGGTTGAAACTAAAATCTCTACTGTTGAGGCAGATGCTAAAAAGCATACTACTGTTGTAGCAGGGGATAATACAACTGTTACACCTGGTACAAATGCTAATGGCGGTGCTGAATACAAAGTAGCTGTAAATAAAGATTTAGTGGAGATGAACTCTGTTAACTTTGGTAAAGCCACTGATGACGTTCGTGCTCGTATCGATAAAGACAGTGCTCGCTTCTTCAACGGCAGCGAAAATATCGGTATTACACCTACTGAAGGTATCAAAATCGAAAACACAGATACCTTAGAACAAGCAAAATTTGATAAAACCGGTATGTATGCTAGTGAAGGTAATACAACTGTTTACTACACTACAAATGCTATCAGTGCTGGTAATCAAATCATTAAAAATGTGAAAGCTGGTGTAGCAGATACTGATGCGGTTAACGTATCTCAACTTAAACGCGTACAAGATCAAATCGCAGCATCCACTCAAGTTACAACTGTAACAGCTGGTGACCATATTAAGGTTACACCAACTGTAAATGGTAATACTCACGACTATAAAGTATCTCTTGCAGATGATATTGCTGACCAAATTAGAAATAACACAACAAATATCAGCAAAAATACAAATGATATCAAAAATATCAAAGGTAATTTATCTAAGATTGACAAACGTGTTGATAAATCTGTAGCAGGTGCAGCAGCGTTGGCAGCATTGCATCCACTTGATTTCGATCCAGATGCTAAATGGGACTTTGCAGCAGGCTATGGTCATTACCGCAGTGGTAATGCTGCCGCATTAGGTGCTTTCTACCGTCCTAATGAAGACGTACAACTTAGCGTAGGTTCTACTGTAGGCAGTGATGAAACAGTATTTAATGCTGGTTTATCTGTGAAAGTAGGCGCTCATAGTGGTGTATCTCGTTCTCGTGTAGCAATTGGTAAAGAAGTATTAGCTCTTAAGAAAACAGTAGCTGAACAAAATGCTCAAATTCAAAAATTGACTACATTGTTGAATGGTGTTGCGGGTACTAAGATGAAAGCTGACCACACAACATTGTTCCCAGACATCCCTACAAATCATTGGGCCTATGAAGCTGTAAGCGATTTGTCTCGCCGTGGTCTTGTAGAAGGTTATCCTGATGGCACATTCGGTGGCGACCGCATGTTAACACGTTATGAATTTGCTCAAATTGTATACCGCGCAATTCAAAACGGTGTAACAGTTAATGATCGCCTTGTAACAGAATTCAGCCCAGAAATGGCATTGTTCCGTGTAGATACAGTTGCGAAAAATGCTAAAGGTGAACCAACAATCGAACGCGTTCGTGTTAACAAAAAATAAGGATACTATTAGTTTATAGTGTTCTCGCAACTTAATAAGTAGCTACTATGCATACCTCAACTCCACCCCGAGGTCGTATAGTAGTGAATATAAAAAGGAGTAACTGATTATATCAGTTACTCCTTTTTGTTGTTATATTAGGCTCACTATTCTTTTTATTTGGCAAAATAACCTAGCGATTGAATGTGCGCGATGGACTCGTCTAAATATTGTTCAGAGGACACAATGTGTTTAGTGCCATCATCTTTTGTTCTTTCAACAGTCATGTTTTCGTTCATAGTATCAATCAATTCTTGACGAGATATTGGTTTTGCCATCAATTTCATGACGTAGGATAAGCCTTCATCTACTGAAAAGTCTATTTGGTTATACATATTGCCGAGGCACATGTATTGATAACCACCTTTTTCAACAAGTGTGGATACATAGTTGATAAAGTGTTCTGGAATATAGGTTTTGTTTTCCTCAAATGGTAATTGGTCATATTTTTTTGCATATGTGTTGATATGGCCGACGATAGCAAGATGGAATAAACGTTTATACATAGTATCCATATCGATTTCAGAACCAGGATGATGCTCTTCAATATGTTTCATGATGTCTGCTATATTGAATGGTCGCTTTGTATCCATCAATTCTTGGATGCTAATATGCATAATATTTGTCCACTCTGGAGGAACGCCAGGCTCTTCATCTAATGCATTGTTGAAGTATAGTGTATCTAGTACTTTTTTCTCAACCCTTTCGTCATGGGAAATTTTATCTTCGTTACTACACTTTGTTAATAGGGCCATGCGGAACTGAGTATCATATACGTAGTCATAATATTGTTCTTTATCAATAAAGTTATCTCTAGCCAATGTTCTAATATTATTTTCCACACTACTATCAAGCCATGTAATGAAGGAACGATTCAATGTTTCGTCACCGATGTAAGCACAACCTTGCTCTTGTGCACGTTCAATAAATTCTGACACATATACAGGATCATTAATAGCTTCTAAGTATTCGTGCCCAACATAATAATCATTAGATTGTAATACACGATTGATATTTTTTATTTTATAATCAGAAATTTGTTGGGAACGTTCATCTAATTTCATTGTTTCTGCAATGAGTTTTAATACATTTTTTGTGTAGACCGTACGCTCTTGTAATGAGTCGTTAGGTGCATGTTTTTCAGAATATAACATAATATCCCGCAATTGCTCTAACCGTTTCCAACCAGGATATGTATTGTATGATACATATGCTACACCACGGTCGGATAGATTTCGGTTACAAATGCTGAGGATTTTATCTTTCACCACGTCAGGCACCCAAGACCAAATACCATGGACGATAATGTAATCGAAGGTACCAAATGAATCATCAATATCCATAATATCTTTTTCTAATAATGTAATATTTTTTAGCCCCATGGATTCAATTAATTCATTGCCATGCTTTACCTGAGTAGGGGATAGGTCGATACCTGTAAAGGTAGTCGTTGGATTATATAGTGCTTGGGGAATGATATTTCCACCGCAAGAAGAGCCCAACTCTAATACGCGCGCGTCTTCAACTGGTACT
>URPT01000033.1 GCA_900549845.1 uncultured Veillonella sp.
CAGATCTTGGTACCCGCTGTACTGTATTTATGAACTCCAACGTAAAACAGGCACAGAAAGAGGGCGCAACTGTTGCTGATATTTCCGCAGGTCTGGCTTACTCTGTTATTAAAAATGCCCTTTACAAGGTTCTTAAGGTAAAAGACCCTAAAGAATTGGGTGATCATATCGTTGTACAAGGTGGTACATTCTACAATGAATCCGTATTGCGTGCCTTCGAGAAATTGATGGGCGTAGAGGTGATTCGCCCTGATGTATCTGGCTTGATGGGTGCATACGGTATGGCTCTTCTTGCAGCGGAAACGGCGGAAGAGTTACAAAAGGGTGAAAGTACATTGCTAGATAGTGAAGGCCTTAATTCTTTACAAGTATCTACGACAATGCGTAATTGCGGACTTTGCTCCAATAACTGTATGCTTACTATCAATGCTTTCTCTGATGGTCGTACTTACGTAACGGGTAACCGTTGCGACCGTGGTGCGGGCGGTATTCAAGAGGAACGCAAAGCAGTTCCTAACTTAGTTGACGTTAAATTGCGTCGTTACTTCGACTATTATTTGAAGAAAAATATTCCAGAGTTCGAAGGTAAAATGCGCGTAGGTATTCCTCGCGTCCTCAACATGTATGAGGATTTCCCATTCTGGTTTACATTCTTTAATACACTTGGCTATGAAGTAATTCTTTCCGATTACACTACAAAGGAACAATACAACAAGGCTATTGATACGATTCCATCTGATACAGCTTGCTACCCAGCAAAAGCTGTTCATGGTCATATTCGTGACCTTGCGAATGCACAAGTAGACTTTGTTTGGTACCCTTGTATTCAACATGGTCCTAAGGAATTTAGCCGCGACAACAACTACCATTGTCCAATGGTTATTTCCTATCCAGAACTTATCAAAAACAACATGCAGGAGGTTCTGGGGGATACTCCATTCCACGCACCATTCTTGCCATTAGCTGATAAGAAATCTCTTGTTCCTGCTCTTGTGAAAGCATTGGACTTCTTGAATCTTAAGAAGAAAGATATTGCTAATGCCGTAGAAAAAGCTTGGGAAGAACAAGAAAATTGTAAAGCATCTTACCGTGAAACGACAAAGAAAACTGTATCTCGCCTCGTAGCAGAACAAATTCCTACCATCGTATTAGCTGGTCGTCCATACCATTTGGACTCCGGTATTAACCACGGTATCCCTGAGCTTATTACATCCCTTGGCATGGCTGTTCTTACGGAAGATGGCGTTGCGCCACTTGGTCATGAAATTAAGCATTTACGTGTTGTAGACCAATGGTCCTACCATAGCCGTCTATATCGGGCTGCCGAATTCGTAAGTAGAACAGAAGGCTTCCAAATCGTTGAGCTCAATTCCTTCGGTTGCGGTCTAGACTCTATCGTAGCGGATCAAGTAAAAGATATACTTTCAGCAAACCACAAAATTCATACCTTACTCAAAATTGATGAAGGTACAAACCTTGGGGCTGTAACGATTCGTTTACGTTCCTTGCAATCGGTAATGGAACGTAGCTTGCGTCGTCATCACAACCCAGAGGCACCAGAAGTAGTGGAAGAACAATTGCCAACCTACGATTATAATCGCGTGGTGTTCACAGAGGAAATGCGTAAGACCTATAAAATCTTGGTACCACAAATGTCACCATTGCATTTTAGTCTCTTAGATCCAGTCCTTAAAAATGAAGGCTATAACTTTGAAATGTTGCCCGCACCAACACGTGACGATATTGAAGTGGGCTTGAAATACATCAATAATGATGCATGTTACCCAGCGATTATCGTTGTAGGGCAGCTCATGTCTGCACTATTATCTGGTAAATACGATATCAACAAAACGGCTGTTATCATCTCTCAAACTGGTGGTGGTTGCCGTGCGACAAACTATATTGGCTATTTGCGTAAAGCCTTAATCGACGCTGGTATGAAACAAGTGCCAATCCTATCTCTTAATGCAAGTGATATGGAACGTCAACCAGGCTTCAAATTGACAAAAGGTTTCTTACATCGCATGATTCAAGCCGTTGTTTACGGTGATGCCCTCATGCAATGCGTATTGGCTACACGTCCATACGAAACTAACCCGGGCTCTACAGATGCATTATGTGATTACTGGATTAAAAAATTACGTGAAAATATTACATCTGCAAGCCTTCGTCAGTACAATAAGTACATCAAAGAAATTATTCATGACTTTGATAACTTGCCGGTCAATAAAGATGTAAAAAAACCTCGCGTTGGCGTCGTAGGGGAAATTTACGTTAAATTCCACCCAAGCGCTAACAACCATATCAATGAACTTATTGAAAAAGAAGGTGGCGAAGTCGTTACATCTGGTTTATTAGACTTCTTCTTGTACTGCGCAATGGACAGCACATATCGTGCTAAACACCTTGATGGTACATGGCTATCTGGCTTCTTCGGTACATTGGCTCGTGAAGCCCTTGAATTATACCGTTTGCCATATGCTAAAGCCGTAGCAGCGTCCAAACACTTCGACCCTCTACAACGTATGACCGAAGTAGCAAAAGAAGCAGCGCAATTCATCGGACTTGGTAACCAATGTGGTGAAGGCTGGTTCCTAACAGGCGATATGATTGACCTCATTGAAAAAGGGGCAAAACAAATCGTATGCTTGCAACCATTCGGCTGCTTACCAAACCACGTAACAGGTAAAGGCATGGTAAAAACACTATCCGCTGCCTACCCAGACGTGCGCATTGCTGCCATCGACTACGATCCAGGCTCCAGTGCAGTAAACCAAGCAAACCGCTTGAAACTACTACTATCGACCATGTTTGAGTAAGTAGTTAGTGTATTGCTAATTTTAGCTAAAATAATAGTTTTGTAACTCGATGGAGCTATTGTAAATAAGCGATAAGGTGCTTCCATTTTATAATGGGGCCCGGATACAATTGCATATTATTAGTATAGAAAAAATACAGCCCTCTCTTAGCTCAGGTACGTCACTACGTTCCGTAAAATCGTTGCAGAGAGGGCTGTATTCTTTTTTCTACAATCAGTTGGATAGTAGCTTTCTTTTATTGTGCTTATGGTGTTTGTAGGGAATAAGAAGTAATCTATTTTGATATAGTTTTAAAGCCTTACAATGGGACATCTTCATAGCAAAAGTTAATAAAAATAGCGTTACCTTTTTCGAAGCGATTTTACGGAACGAAGTGACGTACTGAGCAAGAAGAAGGTAACGCTGTTTTTATACTTAAATTTATTCTATTGTAGCGGGGCCCCATTGTAAGGCTCACACAAATGCTTAAAAGAGATTACTCTTTCTCAACTAAACCATATAGGCACAATAAGGAAAGCACTGCACATACTAGCATTGTAATCCCCATGGGTATCCCCGTATGATCCCCACCAATACCAACGAGTGGAGATACAATACCTGCCGCAAACATGCTGGCAAAGCCGAGTATGGCAGAGGCACTGCCGGCCATTTTCCCGTAGTTAGTCATCGCCATTGAGAAGGAGGCGGAGCCGAATAGGGATACGGTACATACGGTAAAGAATAGGATGGTTGTTACCGGAATGAGGGACCATTCGAAAATCATAGCAATTAAGAATAGTAAGGAACCAATTGTAAGTTGCCATAGGCTGAATGTTAGTAATTGTTTAGCTGTTATAACATTACTAACACGACTACTAATGGCACTAGCTAAGACAATACCACAGCTGTTAATACCGAAAAGATAGCTAAATTCTTGAGCGGAAAGATTAAAAATATTTTGGTATACAAAGGATGAACCTGATATATAAGCAAAAAATCCGCCAAAGGCAAATAATTGTATTAATGTTTGACCTAAGAATGGCTTATCTTTGATGAGGGTAATATAATTTTTAACTGCTACACCTACACCGCCTGTAATACGTTTTTCTTTTGGTAAGCTTTCACGGAATAGAAGTGAGCCTACTAATAGAATAGCAGAGAATACTGCTAGAATTACAAAGATTACACGCCATGTAGTGAATAAGAGCAATTGGCCACCTATGAGAGGGGCAAGTACTGGAGCTAAGCCGTTAACCATCATAAGTAAGGCGAAGAGTTTCGTCAATTCTTGACCAGAAGCAAAGTCTCGAGCGATAGCCTTGGCAATTACAACACCTACAGATCCAGTTAAACCTTGTAGGAATCTACCTAGTAAAAGTATTTCGATGTTAGGTGCAAAGGCACAAATGATGCTAGAGATGACACATAGTAAATTGCCTACGATGAGTGGTAATTTACGACCCATTGTATCGCTAATAGGGCCACCAAATAATTGGCCTAATGCAACACCAAAGGTCATAACACCAATGGTCATTTGAATATTAGATGCGGTTGTATTTAATTCGCCAGGCATAATCGGCAATGCTGGTAAATAAAGATCTGTTGCGAGCGGTGTTATGGCTGTTAACATGCCAAGGAATACTACCAAGATAAAGGAAACCTTAGCAGAATTTTCTTGATTCATATAATCCTCCTATCTTAAAATGGGAAAAATAAAAGCCTGCGAATCGCACTTCGCAGACTGCATTTAATTTTTTCTATTTGATACGATGTATTGTAACATGATTAGTAGATAATTTCTATAGATTTTTCTTAATAAGAATTATGATTTGCTATCTTTTCTCTCATCGATTACAATAAGTTATATTATTTATATCTAAAAGTATCAATTTGGTTTATGTGTGTAGGAGAGAATTATATGAAAAAAATGGTAAAATCCTTGATTTTGACTGTAGTAGCTGTCCTGAGTACTACGGTAGTGTCCTCAGTGGAAGCTATTAGTTCTGATGAGGCCGTGCAAAGTGCATTGGCACGTGTACCGGGTGCAACGGTTACTAATATAACTGAGTTCAATCGCGATTATGATCATGGTCGTTTAGAGTATGAAGGTGAAATTCATTACAATGGTTATGAATACGACTTTGAAATTGATGCAGATACTGGCACATTTACAAAATGGGAAGTGGAGCAAGAGGTCTACTAATAGACTGAGAGCTTATAATGTGTAACAATGTGGATTAACTCCTTAAGGTTGTATTACTTGGAATATCCTAATATATAACAATAAAAAAGAACAGCTCATTAAGAGCTGTTCTTTTTATGTTACCAAATCTTAGAAGAAGAAGTGGTGAATTTCATGGATGAAATGTTGACCGAAGAAGGAGATACAACCATGCATAATGATGAAGATCAAGAAGTATTTGAATGCGCTGTTCATGATAACGCTTGCTTCGATTTCATGTTCTAAGTTGTGAGCTTCTTCAGAACCAATTTCTTTGTGGTTTTCTAGGTATGCTTTCAAAGCAGGACCTACGGCACCAATAGAAATCGCGATGGATTGAGGGGACAACATTTTGCCGATACCAGCTGCACCGGAGTTAACTGCTGCCAACCAGAAGCCAAGGTCTTCGAAGTTTGTAGGATCTAAACCTTGAGCTGCAGCGATTTGAAGTGGGCCAAACAATACGTTGGAGTTTGTACCGGAACCAGTTAAGAAGGCACCCAACGCACCTACGATAGGAGCGAATAGAGGATACAAGGAACCTGTACCAGCAACCATTGCTTTCGCAATATCTGCAGTCATACCAGAGTAAGTCATCAATTTAGCTGTCATAACAACTGTGATGATTGTAAGGTATGTGAATTTCAAGTTTTTAACTGTGGAACCCAATGTACCGAAGATTTCGCCAGCTTTTGCTTTTTGGATGAAACCACCAACAATACCAGCGATGAAGATCATGATACCAGGAGTTGCAATCCATACGAATGTGTAAGGTTTTGCACCAGGACCTTGGTAAATAGGTACAGATGTTTTAATGGACGCAAGAGGACCGTTAATTGCAGGGAACAATTTGGAAGTTAATAACAATAATACGAAGATCAAGATGAATGGCATTGCAGCTACAAGGCCTTCGCCACCGGAAACTTTAGGAACTTCGCCAGTTTGTTTAACTGCGTATTCAGGATCATTAGGAGGCATAATTTTTGCACAGATAATGATAACTGCCATGATAACGATGGATGCAGAGATTACGGATAATTCTGGACCCATTACAGCGTTGATTACAGTTTCAGGAACAGCTAATGCTAAACCGGAAAGTAATGTAACAAGGAATACGCCTTTTAACGCTTTAACACCGCCACCAATAATCATAACAACGAAGAATGGTGCGATAAGGTTAAGTAAGAATAATTGTACGGAAATGAATGTACCTAAATGGCTTGGATCAAGGCTTGTTAAGGATGCCAATGTAGTTGTTGGAATACCGATGGAGCCGAATGTTGTAGGTACGGAGTTAGCAACGAGACATGCGATGATAGATTTTAGTGGGTCAAAACCTACTGCAACCATCATAGCAGCTGGAATTGCAACGGCAGTACCAAAGCCAGCCATACCTTCCATGAAGGCACCAAAGCCCCATGCAAGTAACAATGCAAGTACACGAGTATCAGATGTTACAGAGGAAAGCATTGTTTTAATAGTTTCCATTGCTTTCGTATGTACTACCAAGTTATAAACGAAGATAGCAGCTGTAATAACTAATAGGATTGGCCAGATTGCCAAAGCGGCACCTTCAAGGGCACCAGTGACCATAATGAATGGGTCAGATTGGAATGCTGTAATAGCGATGATGAAAGAACCGATTGCAGCAACACTTGTTGCTTGCCATGCAGGTAATTTCAAGATGGATAACGCTACGATCAACCAAATGATTGGAGATAGCGCTAATAGAACGGTGATAGCACTCATTTCTAAAATCATCCTTTCAAGAAAAATAAAAATATATGCTTAACAGGACGATGTAGCTTAATCAATTTAATTGATGAGTAAATCGCTATTGTATTAAGTTGTAAAAGTTCAGTTAAAATAAAAGCTTACAATAAAATAACAGATAAACTTATCATAAAAATTAATATATCTCTTAAAATTTTTTAACCTCATGGTTTTGAGGTTAATGAGATTAAAAAAATATAAGAGAGGGGACATAAACAGTGTTTATGTCCCCTTCTTTACTGACTACATGTCCACGTTAGGGCCTTTGTAAGGTCTTAGGTATTAGTAGTTACCTTTGAACATTGTAGCAGGAGCTTCTGGTACATAATCGCCGAAGTAGGATTTGAAGTCTAAACCTAATTCATTGCAAAGGTCTTGAACTTCAAGCATTGTACCGTTAAGTACAGGGATGCCTTCAGCTTTAACTTTAGCAACAGATTCATGTTCTTTTTCGCCATGAGTGTAGATACGGTCTTGACCTTGAGCTTTAGGAGCTTCACGTAATTCTTGTAAGAATTGGGAGAAGTGTTTTTTGATTTCAGCTGGGTCACCGAAGAATTCAGGGTTGATAGCCATGAAGCCGTGGCAGATGTTGGATTTACCGCCAACCATACATTTGTTGGAAGTACCGCCTTGAGACAAGATGGAGGAGAATAATTCAGCAATCATGCCGTTACCATAACCTTTGTGGCCGCCAAGAACTTCTGTAGCACCACCTAAAGGAAGGATACCGCCGCCTTCATGACGGGAGATGTTGCCCAATACTTCAGCTGCATCAGTGGAAGGAACGCCGTCTTTGTTAACAGCCCAACCATCTGGAGTAGCTTTGCCCATTTTGTTGTACATTTCAAGTTTACCACGAGTTACTACTGTAGTGGAGCAATCGAAGAAGAAGTCAACAGGATCAGCAGGTACAGTCCAAGCGATAGGGTTGGAACCAAGCATAGCTTTACGAGCATATACAGGAACCATGATTGCTTCGGAGTTTGTACAAGAGAAACCGATTAAGCCTTGGTCGGAAGCCATTTTAGCATAGTAACCAGCGATACCATAGTGGTTGGAGTTACGTACGGATACGATACCAACACCGGATTTTTTAGCTTTTTCGATAGCCATTTCCATAGCTTTGTGGCCCAACAATTGGCCCATGCCGTCATGACCGTCGATAACTGCGGAAATTGGAGTTTCTTTTACGATTTCAGGTTTTGCGTCGATTTTGATCAAGCCATTAGTGATACCTTTGTGGTAACGAACCATACGTTGCATACCATGGCTTTGAATACCGAACAAGTCGGAAGTCAAAAGTACGTCTTGGATGATGTCAGCTTCTTTTTCGGAGAAACCGAATTTTTGGAAAGCGTCCATGCTTAATTTTTTCAATGTTTCATAAGGGAATAACACAGTGTTTTTTGCGTCTGCCATCGTTAAAACCTCTTTTCAGAAAATATGTACCTGATATAGTAACTCCAAATTTAGATATCATGAAATTAAGATGATTTCTTATGAGCTCTATATCCTCTCAAATGACAATGTCAGTATAGCACAGAAAGATGTGAGATTGAATAGTCTTACAGTCTGAAACACATTACTAAATACGCATACGTACCGGTGATGTTTGTCACATATTCCTAGGGCAGTTACTGAAACAACTGATTATACCTAAAACTATATGGTTATGACTTTTAGTTATGATTGCATATTTTTTTTATAGATTTGCAGTATTTTTATAGAGCTTATTAGTATATCTGTTTAGGCTTTGAGTAAGAATGAGAATGGATAAATATCGATAAAACTTGAAATGTTCAGTATTATATATAAAAAATATTGATGAGTATATTAACGTATTATGATAACTGAATGCATTGTTATGCAATATATGCAGTATTCTTAATCTTTACAAAGTTAGAAAATGTATTAAAGGTTACACTTATACAAAGGATGCTGTAATATAATATAAATATACATCCTATAGTTTATATAATTTATAAGCGAGGTGCTTATTTTGAAAGAATACAAATCAGTATGTCCATATGACTGTCCAGATGCATGTGGGCTCATCGTATCTGTAGAGAACAATGGAGTAGTATCTGTTCGTGGTAACAAAGATCATGCTTTTACCAGAGGCACATTATGCCCTAAGATGGCGCATTATGAACGAGTGGTTCATTCTCCGTTGCGTTTACAGTACCCAATGAAACGAATTGGTAAAAAGGGGGGTGGAGAAGATCAATATGTGCGTATCAGCTGGGATGAAGCATTAGATACTATCGTTAATAATTTTAAAGACACCATTAGTACTTATGGTAGTGAAAGTATCTTACGTTACTCCTATGCAGGCACTATGGGTGTTATTCAAAGTCCAGCAGCAGATTACTTTTTCCGCCGTATTGGGGCGACAGATCAAGACCGTGGTATTTGCTCTCCCGCTAAGCAGGCTGGTTTCCGCGCTGTTTACGGTGATACATTAGCGATCAAGCCACAAGAGGCACAACATAGTGATTTAATTGTTTTGTGGGGCATTAATGCGATTGCTACAGATGTTCATATCTTACATGATGTAAACGTGGCCAAAAAGAATGGCGCCCGTGTTTGGATTATAGATACTCATAAAACATATACCTTTAACCAAGCTCATGAACATATTTACGTAAAACCTGGTAGTGATGTCGCCTTAGCATTAGGCATGCTTCATATTATCCATCGAGATGGATTAGCAGATATAGATTTTATTAAGAAACATGTACAAGGTTATGATGAGCTTGTAAAGGCTGTGTTGCTTGATTTTACACCGGAAAAAGCATCTGAACTTTGTGGTGTTTCTGTAGAGCGTATGACCGAGTTTGCTCATGCATACGCTAACGCTAAGGCTCCATTCATTCGTCTTGGCAGCGGATTATCTCGATATGGGAATGGTGCCATGAGTTGTCGCGCCATTAATGCATTACCTGCTGTAGTTGGTGCTTGGCAACATCTTGGCGGTGGTTTGCTATCCAGTGCTAGTGGCAGTAAGTTTGTTGGCAAAGAAGTTATGCAGCAGGCTCATGTTGCTGCACCAGCCAAGCGATTGATGCCTATGATTAAACTTGGTGAAATGCTTACAAATCCATCAGGTACAGCAGTTCATAGTCTCTATGTGTTCTCTAGTAATCCTGCTATAACAGCGCCTGATCAAAATGTGGTGCGAAAAGGTTTGATGAGAGATGATTTGTTTACAGTTGTTCATGAACGATTCTTTACTGACACATGTAAATATGCAGATATTATTTTGCCGGCCACTACATCAGTAGAACATGACGATATATATAACTCCTATGGGCACTATACAATTGGAACGGGTTATAAATTAATCGATCCTATTGGCGAATCCCGCTCTAACTGGCAAGTGATTTCTGAATTAGCTAAACGTATGGGACTTACAGATGAATTCTTTAAGCATAGTGAACGAGAGTTAATAGACCAAATTGTAAGTGCGTCGCACCGTATTTCTAAGGATGATCAAAATTTAATTCTCCAAGGTGAACCTGTAGAGATGACGTTGCCTGAAAATTATAAAATGGATTTCAAAACGCCGTCTGGAAAGATTGAGTTATATAATCCACATGATGTGGAGCCACTAATTCGTTATTTACCGCCTTATGGAGATAGTGCACCATTCTGGCTTGTTATCGGCAATGATATTCGCATTTTAGATTCTAGCTTCTGTGAGTTAGAATTTGATGATCCTGAATTGATGAAACTACGCATAAATCCTAAAGATGCAAAAGTATATAACATTAATGATGGCGACGAAGTGGAAATCTATAATCAACGTGGTAGTGTAAGAATTAAAAGTTACTACGATGAAGAGGTACAACGAGGTACATTGGTAACCCTTGGCGTATGGTGGCAATCACAATCTAGTGATCCTAATGTAGGTATTAATGTACTTACAGCAGACAGACCTACTGATCAAGGTTGGGGTAGTACATTCTACGATGTGCAAGTTCACATCAAAAAGGCGGATGTTTAATTTCCTTTACTTATAGGAATAACGTTATGCTAATATATCATAACAAGGATATTTTTATTGCATACATATCCTCATTAGGATTATAATAGTAATATTATTTCTATATATAACCTGAAGGGGGTTACGTTTATGAATGGTAATGAAAAATTATCTGCCCGTGCCTATTGGGCTATAGGCATGATGTTATTCGCCCTATTCTTTGGGGCAGGGAACTTGATCTTCCCAGCGGCCTTAGGTCAACATGCTGGTGATAATGTGGGTTGGGCTTTGTTCGGCTTTGTATTAACCGGTGTAGGCCTTCCACTATTAGGTGTTGTAGCTATGGGCTACTCCTCTTGTAAAGATGTTGAAGAGTTAGCGAGTCGTGTTCATCCAATTTATGGCTTAATATACACTATCGCACTTTACTTGAGTATTGGGCCTATGTTTGCCACACCGCGTACTGGTACAGTGGCTTATGAAATCGCCATCAAGCCATTTGCTGAAGGCTTGCATATGAATATGGAACCCATATTCCTCGCCATATTCTTTGGTGTATCTTTATGGTTATCCATTAGCCCTCACAAGCTTGTAAATCGCATTGGTAACATTTTAACTCCAGCTTTATTATTAGTTATCTTGTTACTTATTGTTAAATCCTTTATTACGCCAATTGGTGGTTATCCATTGCCACAACCAGCGTATGGAGATGCACCTACTGCTGTGTTACAAGGATTCTTAGATGGCTATAATACAATGGATGCGTTAGCTTCTGTAGTATTTGCTATTCTTGTTATCGACTTTGTTCGACTTAGTGGCGCTACAAATCATGAAGTAATTACTAAAACCGTGATGGAAGTTGGTGCTATTGCCGTAGGTCTTCTCGGTATTGTGTATGTATTTATCGCAAACATTGGTGCTACTAGTGTTGAACGTTTTGGTCTATTCGATACAGGGGCGCCTGTCCTTTCTACAAGTGCTAACTATTTATTTGGTGATTTTGGACAAATAATTCTGGCTATTATCGTTCTCTTGGCTTGTTTGTCTACAAGTATCGGTTTAATTACTTCTTGTGGTACATACTTCCATAAGTTGACACCAAAGATTAGCTACAAGTTATATGTAGTTATTTTCTCTGTTGCCGCATTTGGTCTTAGTATGTTTGGCCTTAAGACAATCATCAGTGCTGCCATTCCTGTGTTAATGTTGTTGTATCCGTTGACAATTGTAATTATTTTACTCGCATTAATTAACGATGTCTTTGGCGGTCGTCGTTGTATATATGCATGGACAATTGGTCTTACAATGATCTCTGCACTTATGACTGGCTTAGAAACCGCTGGTATTGCACCAGATGCTTTAGAGGGGTTATTTACTCAATATATTCCATTCCAAGCGGCAGGTATGGGCTGGGTGAGCTTTGCAATACTCGGTTTTATTGTAGGTCTTATCCATAAAGGGCTCGTGTCCGAAAATAAATAATAGTATTAAAGGTTCTATACTTTCGTTTTTGGTGAAAGTATAGAACCTTTTTGTGTCTTAAGGGTTGTCATATAAAATTGATTTTGTGAGTAGAAGTTTCTATAATAAGTATAATAAGAATATAGATAATGAAGGAAGGAAGATTTTATGCGTAGTACTCATTGTTTACCTAGTTATAGTTTTGGCGGTCATGAGGTGTTCGACACTATTCCCAAATTTACAAAATTATATGGTAAGTCTGTAGCTATCATCGGTGGTGAGACAGCTCTTTCTAAAGCTTTGCCACACATTCGTCCAGTGCTTGATAAAGCAGGGATTAAAGTGCTAGATATTATTCACTTTGGTGGAGAGTGTACTTTCTCTCGAGGTAAGGAAATTGCACAAATGGCTTCTGTAAAAGATGCGGACTTTATGTTTGCTGTTGGTGGCGGTAAGGCCATGGATACGGTAAAAGTAGTAGCTCTAGAGTTAGATGATAAACCATTCTTTACAATTCCGACCATTGCCTCTACTTGTGCTGCAACGTCAGAAGTAGCAGCTGTATACACTGCAGAGCATACTTTTGATGACGTAGCCTTTGTAAATCATCCTCCTGTGCACTGCTTTATTGATGCTGATATTCTCGTAGAAGCACCAAGCCGTTACTTGTGGGCGGGAATGGGAGATACTATTGCAAAACACTATGAAACTCATCTTTCTGCTCGCAATCGTGAGCAAGATTATAATACTCAGTTAGGCCTTACTCTAGCTTCTATGTGTAGTGAACCAATTTTAGCACATGGTATACAAGCCTATAAAGACAGTCAAGCTAAATTTGTAACCCTTGAGAAAGAACATATCAAAAATACGGCTGCTAAAAGGCAGGCAATAAATGCACAGCTTACGAAAAAACTATGACGTTTTAACTGGGCAGCTTTTTCATCAGCGAGTTTAGCACAAAGTTCCATCTGTTCTTTTGAATCAGAGCATTTGATTGCTTCAGCGTAAACCTCTGGATCAGTCCACTTTTCAATAAGAGGATGCTTTTCTTCGTAATGATAGATACGGGAAAAGATAGTTTGTGCAGAATAATAATCGCTAGGTGTCTTTGCGTTATCACGAATATGGCAGGCTTCTTTATATAATTCAATCTTACCTGCGGCACGAGTGCCAAACTTTTTATTTCGAAGTTCCCTGAGGAGTGGCTGAACCTTTTTGTAAGGTTTTGCCTTTTTTAAATACTGGATCGCACGATGATAATATTTATCCTGATCTTCAAACTTATTCATATGTTCGGCAATATTAATATATCGGAGTGTCGTCTCATAATTTTGTTGAGCCAGTTCTTCTTCGGATAAATTCTCTGAGGTACCTTCTGTGGCGAGATTGATATCTATTTTTTCATCATTTCTCATGGAAAAGCTCTTCCTTTCTAAAAGTATAATCAGGTTATGTTAACATTTTTTTCGCAAAAATACAAGAGATTTG
>URPT01000034.1 GCA_900549845.1 uncultured Veillonella sp.
CGTAATCGGCCCAAGCGCATCTAACTCCTTTTGAGCCATTTCAGCTGCTTGCGGAGTTTCTTTAATTTCAGGTGGATAGATTTTATAAATAAACCAAGGCATCAAAATCATACAAATCACACCAGGAATGACACCTGCTTGGAACCATTCCCACCATGAAATATCATAGCCAAATAATTTTGCACCTAAGGATGTAATCAATAAGTTACCACTGCAAGCAGTTAAGAAGATTGTTACAGTAATGGTGTTTATCGTATGAGCCGTGGTCATCAAGTACGCCCCAATACGACGTGCCGTACTACCATTTGGCTCAGAATCAAAGGCTAACGAAATGTTTTGTACAATTGGGAAAATAATACCGCCCCCACGAGCCGTATTAGATGGCGTGGCAGGAGAAATAATAAGATCCGTACAAGCCAATGCATAAGCTAACTTTAAGGAACTAGTACCAAAGGAGCGAATCAAAGTATACGCGATACGCTTACCAAGGCCAGAATTAATAATGCCTCTAGAAAAGAATACAGCTGCTACGATAAGCCATACATTGGCTTCAGCGTAACCACCTAATGCTTGCACCATGGTAATAGAATTTGTTGCTACTGCCGCAACAATACCAAAGAGTGCCATAATACCTGTTGGCCAAGGTCGTAAAATAAAACCTACAATTGTAGCCGTGAAGATAGCTAATAAATGCCATCCTTCAGGCTTAATCACCTCCGTATGAGGCAAGAACCAAATCACAAGTCCTACCAGTACCGTCAGTGCGGCGCGTGTAAAGGTATTCATAGAACCTCCCTATCAAACTACACATATCAACAGTTACTGTTGATTATAAAAAACTATATGGCGGTCATTACACATAACCGCCATATAAATTAGCAACTTTCCAAAAATTCTTTAATCTTTGGATTAGAGCGCAATGTATCCATCTCTTCAGGGGTTAATAATTTTACCTTGTCCCGATCTTGGTTAACTAAGCAAAGGAACCCGATATAATCTCCTTTATTAGCCCGGAATTGATGTATCGTTTTACCTGGAATTTCAATAAAATCACCAGCTTCTACATCATGGATTTCATCGCCTAACAATACTTGTCCCTTACCACGGAATATCATAACCATATGTGTATGTTCATGATATTCTAGTGTAGAATATCCACCTGGTAAACATTCAAAATAGCGAAATTGACATGGAATATCATAGGCTCCATCGTATAAAACTTGACGTGTTACATCTTTAAAAGGACTACCATCTTGTTTGTATACCAAGGTATCAACGCCATCCCACTTGAAATTTTTAGCATCAAACTTGCGTATCATCTTATTACCTCTTTATAGAAAAAGGCTGCATCGAAACAATGTTTCAATACAGCCCTATGGGTTCGATTATTTGAAGAAACGTTTCAATGTTCCTAGTAAACCATGACTATGTTTTTGTACACCATCTGCAACGCCATCTACTTCAAAGCCTGTACGTTCAATAGCTTTTGTAATGACTTCTACAGACACTTTATTTGGGTCAAAAGAAACAGTCGCTGTTTTTTCTGGCAAATCAACCTCTGCGCTCAAAACGCCAGGTAAGCCAAGGGACGCCCCCTCTACAGTTTCTTTACAGTTATTGCACATCATACCAGGTACAGTAAATACCTTTGTTACAACGCCATTATCTTCACCGCAACCACAATCTTTGCACATAGTGATACCTCCTATTAATCGTTAGCTTCTTTATGTTTATCGTCGTTTTTAGCCCCTGCTGTTACGTCGATAGTAGTCGCCTTTTTAACGGCTTCTTTCGTTTCATCAACAGCTTTTTTAGGGCCGGAAATAGCATCTTTGAATTCATTGATGCCCTTGCCAATAGCTTTACCTACTTCAGGTAATTTACCAGGTCCGAAGATAACTAAAGCGATCACTAATATAACTATTAATTCAGGTGTTCCTATAGATCCCATATATATCTCCTTTATATTTACTAAAACTTACATCTTTTAGTGTACATCATTATAGGCCGCCTTGTCCACATACCAGGTTACAGCCTCTTGTGAAAGTACAGCACCAGGCAATGTACGGCCAATGCGTTTTTCCCACGTTAAATCCTCGTAATCTTCGCGTTGGTATAATACCTTTGTCAATGCAGTTCGCTTGCTTTCACCAGTCACAGTAAACCAGACAGCATCAGATTTTGCAAGGAAAGAAAATGTCATAGAAATGCGTTCCCATACCTTGCCATCTTCAACGGCCACTACCTCTTGATCAGCTACACGCAGTGCGTGAGAGCCTGCAAATAATCCCGCCGTATGACCATCCTCGCCTAGATCAAGCAACGCTAAATCAAGACCAGATTTCTTACACGCCTTGAGGACATTGCGAACCTCTTTTTCATATTCTTCAGCCGCTTCATGTACGGTTTTAGAATCCGTATTAATTGGCAAGAAATGAGCAGCCCCCTTTGCCTTGCATAGCAAATGAGGTTTTACGCGATTGAAGTAATTATCCTCATGCGTTTGTGGCAAGAATCGCTCATCAGTCCATAAGAAGAATATACGTTCCCAATTAAGGCGCTCAATATATTCAGGAGAGTTAAGTAATTCTAACAAACCATTTACAACAGTACCCCCAGTAATACCAACGATGCACGTTTCAGTACGGCTAATTTCATCATTGGTAAAATCAATAAAATCCTCCGCCAATGCTTGGACTACATCACTAGGACCGTCATAACATTTAATTGTATCTTGAGCCATGTAATAATGACCTCCTAAAACTATTATAATAGTACTATTATATACACTTTTGCTTTTTTATGAAAGCAAAAACCGATGTAACTCAATATATAGAGCCACATCGGTTCGAATTATATTAGTAACTGCTTATAAAATACATGATATTTCAAAGAATTACAAGAGAATAATTATTATTTTTGACCAAATTTAGGACGACGACGTTCTGTGAAAGCTCGTACACCTTCTTTAAAATCTTCGGAAAGTCCTAAAGAGCATTGATTTTCTACTTCAAACTTCTTGTACTCTTCCCAGCCAGCTAAGAAACTATTCCACATCATTTCCTTCATAACGCGGTAAGATTGTGCAGGACCTTTAGCTAACTTCTCTACAAGACGTCTTGTAGCCGTTTCTAAATCTTCTAATTCACAAACTTTATATACAAAGCCAAGTTCTTTACCTTTTTCAGCAGATACGGCTTCGCCAGTCATAACGATATGCATAGCACGGTTCATGCCAATGGATCGAGTCAACAAGAACAAACCACCTGCATCTGGAGCAAGACCTACGTTTACGAAAGCTTGGATAAAGCGTACATTGTTAGCTGCTACAACAAAGTCTGCAGCTAGCGCCATGTTGAACGCCGCACCTGCTGCAGCACCTTGAAGGCTCATGATAACAGGTTTAGGTAAGCGTTTCATAGCCATAGAAATTTGAGCTACGAGCTCAACGATTTCAAACAAAGACTCTGTATCACCATCGTTTACAGCGCGTTCCATTTCTGTTAAATCACCGCCAGCAGAGAATACCTTGCCTTCAGCATTGATGAGCAATGCACGAACACTTTCATCGTTGTGTGCTTTATCTAAAACCTCAAGGATCTCCTTGCACATCTCGATATTAAAACCATTCGCCACTGTAGGACGATTAAATGTCAACGTACCAATGCCGTTGTCCACTACGTATTGAATTGTATTATAAATCATATGATTTCTCCTATATGAAAATCTATTTTCGAAAAAATTCGATTATTATATATCTATTATAGGAGAATTAAATGTCCCTGTAAATGACAGAATTATATAACCCAATAAATTCAAAATAATACTGTTATCCCATAAAGCAAAAGCTAAAATAAGCCCTAAACTAGAAGGTATAAGTTAGAAGCAGTCTATAATGCAAAAACACCTGCAGACATTGTCTGCAGGTGTAATAACCTGTATTCCAAATATTAACGTTTGGAGAATTGGCTTGCTTTGCGGGCTTTTTTAAGACCGTATTTTTTACGTTCTTTCATACGTGGGTCACGAGTCAAGAAGCCAGCTTTTTTCAAAGATTGACGAAGTTCGCCATCTACGTCCAATAACGCACGGGAGATACCGTGACGAATTGCACCAGCTTGACCGGAAGGACCGCCACCAGCTACAGTTGCAATAACGTCGTATTGTTCAACTGTGTTAGTCAAATTCAAAGGTTGTTTTACGATCAATTCCAAAGTTTGGCGACCGAAATAATCATTAAGTTCACGTTTGTTAACAGTGATTTTACCTGTGCCCGGTACCAGACGAACTCTAGCAACGGAAGATTTTCTACGACCAGTGCCGTAATATTGTGCTACTGCCATTATATGTTCCTCCCTCTAGATTATCGTACGGAAATTTCTAATACTTCTGGTTTTTGAGCTGCATGTGGATGCTCAGGACCAGCGTATACGTTTAATTTACGGTATTGTTGTGCACCCAATTTATTTTTTGGAAGCATACCACGAACTGCCATTTCAACAACACGTTCAGGTTGTTTTTCAAGCATCATGGACAATTTAGTGAAACGGGAACCACCTGGGTAACCAGAGTGACGGAAGTATTCCTTTTGTTCCAATTTTTTACCAGTTACGCGAATTTTTTCTGCGTTTACAACGATCACATGGTCACCAGTGTCTACGTGTGGTGTGAAAGTTGGTTTATTTTTGCCCCGAAGAACTTTTGCAACTTCGGCAGCAAGGCGTCCTAAAGTTTTACCTTCAGCGTCAACAACATACCATTTCCGTTCGATTGTGTTCGGATTGGCCATAAATGTAGTTTTCATGCTGCATATCCTCCTAATAACGTCATAATTCTACCAAAATCAGCTTGTCCTTTGCTTCCGGGGCTAATGGAAACACGACTAAAGCTTACTCAAAATAGTATACAGATTTTGGTGTTCTATGTCAATTGTTTTTTGCACTGTTTTAGCCCTCTAACAGTGACATGTCATAAAGAAAAAACCACCCAATTCTGAGTGGTTTTCCCATAAGCGCCAAATTATTTGGAGTACAATTCGACGATAAGTGTTTCGTTAACTTCGATAGGAAGTTCTTCACGTTGAGGAAGACGAGTGAATGTAGCTTTGAAGCCTTCCAAGTCTTTTTCAATGTAAGGAAGTTCGAAAGAACGAAGTTCTTGGAAGTTAGTTTTGAACATTTCGTTGTCGCGGGAAGCTTCACGAAGTTCAATAACGTCACCTGGTTTGCAGGAGTAGGATGGAATGTCTACACGACGACCATTTACCAAAATGTGGCCATGGTTTACCATTTGACGAGCTTGACGAATGGAGTTACCGAAGCCGATGCGATATACAAGGTTATCAAGACGTTGTTCCAAAAGGATCAACATGTTTTCACCTGTAACACCTTGCATTTTTTTCGCTTTATCATAATAGCGTACGAACTGGCGTTCTAGCAAGTTGTAGTAAGCTTTAACTTTTTGTTTTTCTAATAATTGTGTGCCATACTCAGACATTTTTTTCTGACGTTGGTCTTTTTTGACGCGATTCAAGGCTTTTGCGTGACCGAATACGTTCACACCAAAGCGACGACAAAGTTTGAATCGAGCCTCTCTTCTCGTTGCCATGTGATTATCACCTCATAAGATTAATATAAACTTGTACCCACACATAATGGTACTCATGTATAATATCATTTTCATTTACTTATGTCAATTATTGATAATGGTGAAAGTCATTGAAATAAGTGCATAATAGCGAACTTATATTACACTTTTTTGCGATAATATTGCTCACTATATCGATTGTGCATGCTTCATCATATTTTATAGATTTAGATGAAAAAACAATTATAGTATGCTACAATATTAGTAAGAAAGGTAATAGGTATCATTGGAGTTTTATGTCAATATTGGGGGAATACTATGAAAGAGTTACCTACAATGCAAGAGCTACAAAGTTTTATTACCTATAATAAAACAGGAAGCTTTACATTAGCTGCACAATCTATGAACATTACACAATCAGCTTTCAGCGCTCAAATGAAAAAATTAGAGCGTCTAGTTGGTGTGAAATTAATTTCCCGCTCTACAAGAGGTAGCCGTTTGACACCAGAAGGTGAATTATTCCTACCAGAAGCAGAACAAGTTCTCGACACATTGGAACGTGCTATTCAATCGATCCGTTTAGCCAGCAAGGTAGAACGTCCAATCTTAAATATTGGTGTATTGCGTAGTTTAGGGGACATTCGCCTTAACGGATATGTATCCCACTTCTTCCAAAACCACCCTGAGTTCTCTGTCAGCATTTATGACATGGAAGAAGAAGAGTTGATGCTCGACTTACGCGAAAATCGTATCGACATTGCCCTCCTCTACTTACCAAATAACAAGGATATGTCAGCATATGAATCTACAGCCCTTCGCGAGGACGAATTCGTATACTATGCACCAAACATTATCGATAATATGGAAGTTGCTAGCTTGAAAGCAATTCAACAACAACCATTACTTATGTATCCACCTAAGTACTTTATGTATCGTACATTGAAAAATTATGTTGGTAACGGTCAACAAAATCTACACATTAGAGGTAGCCGCTTATCTAACCCATATACAATGATCGACTACTGTCAAAAAAATAAATCAGGCTGCATCGTAGCACGCCAAATTCTAAATTCTTTAAATATCAATGATGGCTACATACCTTTAGAAAAACCATTTAAACTACAAGTGTGCTTCGCCTTTAAGAAAAATAATTCTAAATCGGAAACAATGCATACCTTCATGGATTATGTACATAGCGAATCACCAGCTCGTTTATAAGAACGAACCAAACCCCGTACACATATATGTGTACGGGTTTTTAATTTTATTATATCCTCTATTAATGTCTATATTTAACATTTATATTTTAATATCTTTGTCTTTTAATATCTTTGTCTTTTAACACTCTTTTCTTTACCACTAGTAACTATCCACCTTGGTCATTAAATAATTGCTCTCTACGCTAACAAGTTGTACAATAGAGAATAGATTTCAATTAATACTGTGAGGTTATTATGCTCTTATCTATTTTCTTCTTTATATTAGCCGGTTTAGCCGAAATCGGTGGCGGTTATTTAGTATGGCTCTATATGCGCGACGATAAAAGCCCTGTATATTTACTGGCTGGTGCTTTCATCCTATTCTTATACGGTATTATCCCTACCTTCCAACCAGAAGCAAGCTTTGGTAAGGTTTATGCAGCCTACGGCGGCGTATTTATTGCCCTTTCCATCCTATGGGGTTGGCTTATCGATGGTTTACGACCAGACACATATGATATCATCGGCGGTCTCGTCTGCCTTGTGGGCGTTTATATCATCATGTACGCGCCGCGTTAAATACAAAGAGTACAACTGCTACAGTTGTACTCTTTTTTCTATGTCTATTTTTATGTCTATAACTAATATTTTCTAAATAAATAACTATTTTTATATAAATAGAAATAACTATTGATATATAAATAGCTATTGTGTTATATAACAAAAAGCGGCCATCCGAAGATAACCGCTTACGTTGGTGGACGATGACAGGATCGAACTGCCGACATCCTGCTTGTAAGGCAGGCGCTCTCCCAGCTGAGCTAATCGTCCATGTGGTGACCCGTCCGGGAATCGAACCCGGGATACCGCCGTGAAAGGGCGGTGTCTTAACCGCTTGACCAACGGGCCAATAAAAATGGCTCCTCGAGTAGGACTCGAACCTACGACCGATCGGTTAACAGCCGATTGCTCTACCAACTGAGCTATCGAGGAATGGTACGATTGTTATTATATGTTAGATTAATTATAAAAGCAAGCGTTTTTTTTAAAATTACTATAAATCAAAAGGCGTTAATTATGACTAAAACACATAACTTTATACAAAAAATCACTTATCAAAAATAGTGATAAGCAAGTCATTAAAATTAATATAATCTATAGAGATGAATAAACATAGATAATTCCTATATTTATAGGGGATTCATAATGTATATTTTCTTAAGAGTTAGCAATATAAGTATATTGAATATAATCGGTATACATATGCATTGTAAAAAAGTTTAAACCTTTTATTTGAAAAGTAATATCAAATAGTTTGAAAGTGTATTCATCATCTTAGATATACTCTGCATTTATAAGGTACTTTTAACCTAATTCTTACCTCTAAAAGTCGATTGTGATATAGAGTATAAAAATACTTTTAACCTATGATTAACTATGACTTTTATCACATCGCTGAAGTGATTTTTGGGATGCGGGAAACGGTAAAAAAGTGATGGTGACATGCCGAAATATATACAACAATATTCATGAAAATTATTCTCAAAATATGAAAAAGCATTGAGAAAACTGTATAGTTGAGCCGTTGAAAGCCTGTATATTGTGTGTTACGATTGATGCATAGAGTTAATCTCGATGTATATGAGATACATATATCTCATTATACTTGAGAGAAAAAAGTTATCTCACGGTAATTAGAATTAATATTCAACTATGTTCCTGAGGAGGGATTATCTTGCGCGAGATTCAAGTATCTGAAATCACAAAAACAGTCCGTCAAATGTGTATGGACGCAGCTTACCACTTGCCAAAAGACATCTATGAAGGCTTGAAAAAAGGCCGTGAAACAGAAGAGTCTCCAGTTGGTTGCATCGTTCTCGATCAAATCATCAAAAATGCAGAAATTGCTGATGCTGAAGATCGTCCATACTGCCAAGATACTGGTATGACATTGGTATTCTTAGAAGTAGGTCAAGACGTACATTTTGTTGGTGGCGATCTTAAAGAAGCTATCAATGAAGGTGTTGCTCAAGGCTATGTAGAAGGTTACCTTCGTAAATCCGTTGTAGCAGAACCATTGTTCAACCGTAAAAACACTCAAAACAATACACCTGCAATCATTTACATCGATATCGTTCCTGGCGATAAAGTAGAAATCAACGTAGAACTTAAAGGTTTCGGTTCCGAAAACAAATCTGACGTAGCTATGTTGGTACCTGCAGATGGCGTTGAAGGCGTTAAAAATGCAGTTCTTGAAATCGTAAAACATGCTGGCCCTAACCCATGCCCTCCAATCGTACTTGGCGTAGGTATTGGTGGTACTATGGACCAAGCAGCTGTTATGTCCAAAAAAGCTTTGCTTCGCGATATTAGCACTCCTCACAAAGATCCTGAGTATGCAAAATTGGAAGAAGAAATTTTGGAAATGGTTAACAAAACTGGTATCGGTCCACAATTGGGCGGCACAACAACTTGTATCGGTGTAAACATCGAATGGGGTGCAACTCATATCGCCGGCCTTCCTGTTGCTGTTACTATTATGTGTCATGCTGCTCGTCATAAACACGTAGTACTTTAATCGGTAGGAGGTAATTACAATGGCTGAAACAATTCGCATTAATACTGAAGAATATAATGAAGAGTTTTCCCGTAAATTAAAAGTTGGTGATAGCGTTCTTATCACTGGCAAAATTTACTCCGCTCGTGACGCTGCTCATAAAGTTATGACTGAAGCTTTAGCACGCGGTGAAAAATTACCAATCGATTGGACTAACAAATTCGTTTACTACCTTGGCCCAACACCTGCAAAACCTGGTGACCCAATTGGTTCCGCTGGTCCTACAACTTCTGGTCGTATGGACGCTTACACACCAACAATGCTTGATCAAGGTATCAAAGGCATGATTGGTAAAGGTTCCCGTAAACCAGCAGTAGTTGAATCCATGAAGAAAAATGGTTGCACATACTTCGCAGCAGTTGGTGGCGCTGCAGCATTGATTGCAAAATCCATCAAAAAATACGAAGTACTTGCTTATGGTGAACTTGGTCCAGAAGCTTTGGCTGAATTGACAGTTGAAGATTTCCCTTGCATCGTAGTTGGCGATACTGAAGGTAACAACTTCTACGAACAAGGTCAAAAACCTTACAGAAAAATCTAATATCACCGCTGAGTGATTAAAAGAGGCTTGCATTTGCAAGCCTCTTTTTATTTGTAGAAAATCCATATGTATCACTGTAATGTATATATTTAATGATTATTACATTGTTTATTAGTATGATAGTAATAAATAAAACTACTTTTATAATTACTATAGTCTTATGTAATGTTCACTAGTATTGCGTAGAGTAAAGTCTACCGATTCTGTCCATTTTGTGATAATATACATATAGATTTATACATTCAAAGTGAGTGAGGCGATATCATGACTTCTGTAGAAACTATTCGTCAGTCTGTGCGCACAGCGATGGCTGAATTACTCGATTTGGCAAAGGTTCGAGAAGGTCAATTATTCGTTGTGGGTTGTTCCACTAGCGAAGTTATGGGTAAGAAAATAGGCACTGATTCCCACATTGATGTGGCTCAGGTCTTATTTGATGAAATATATAAAGCTGTTAAAGCTAAAGGTCTTAATTTGGCGGTTCAATGCTGCGAACATATTAATCGTGCGCTTGTTATGGAACGTAGCGCGGTAACATGGGAGGAAGAGGTTAATGTAGTGCCTCAACGTCATGCAGGTGGAGCTATGGCTGTTACTGCTTATGAACGTTTTGAAGATCCAGTGATGGTTGAATTTATTAAAGCTGATGCTGGTATCGATATTGGGGATACTTTTATAGGCATGCACATGAAACATGTTACCGTACCAGTGCGACTCAGTATTAAAGAAATTGGTGGGGCCCATGTAACAGCTTGTCGTGTTCGACCTAAGAGCATTGGTGGTGAACGTGCTGCATATAATGAAGCGTTGATGTAGGGGGTTAGTATGTCAAACGTAATACCGTATTTTGTATTAGCCGTTGTGGCGCTCGGATTTTTTGCTATTTGTTACGCTGTTTTTAATCGTAATGATGGTGAAAGCCAATCGAAACATGAGCATCGTGATAGATCTGTTACTAAGCCTGAAAGTGAACATCATAAAGAAAGGTCCGTTAATGAATCCAAGGTAGGGGATGTAACGGTTACACATGAAGGTGGAACCAATGTATATACGGCCTCCATTATGGAGGACAATAAGGATTCCGAAACTTCTGAATCTATGGTGAATCATGAAGATACATCCTATAATCGACGAGATGGTAATCAATTACATGTTGAAGATTCCTCTACAGGATATTCATTAGCATTAGGTCATCATGCAGAGTCAACTCAGTCAGAGTCTGGTAAACCAATCTTGGAAGAACAGGAACCTGTTCAAGATTCCACTGTTTCTGGCGAATTGATTCAACAAGAATCTGTTTCCCAAGAGGAGGCAGTATCTACTCCAAAAACATCTGGTATGGATGAAACTATTGTAATGTCCGCTGTTTCAGCTAATAGACTTCAAAATGTTGAGCATAATGCTACTCCATTGATGGATAAGACCATTGTTCTCGATGCAGTAACAGATGAAATTCGTAATCGTGCTAATTCCGTAGAAGATACGATTGCTATGGGCGAATCTGTAGAAGCCTTAGAAGCTGATGAAGCTGAGAATATAGATGTTACGCAAATGATTGGTGGTGCCGATGAGGTACAAACAGCAGAAGGTCCATCTGTATTGGATGAAACGCGCTTGTTTGACGCTTCTGAAATAGAGGCACAATTAGCGGCAGCTAGTATGGTTGAAGAAGAGGTACCTACAGGGCAATGGGCTAAAGCGGCACATGAAGACAAATGTGTTGAGTTAGCGATTGCACCATTTGTTCATGCTTTTGGTGTATTACATGGTGATACACAACATTATGTGGAATCTATTACAAGAGATGCGTTAGCAGCACTTAATATTACAAAGTTAGCTGAAGTTAACGCACTTTTAGACAATATTGTTATTCAAGAAGCATTAATGAGTATGCAAAAGGCGTATGCTGCTACGAATACAGAGTGGATGAAATCCGCTGCGTTAGGTGCATTCCTAGATGTAGTACAATCGCCTAAGTCTAGTACACCGTACCTTGTAGCCTTTGATGCGTTACGCGTATTGCCACATTTAACGCTAGGTCATTTCCAAGTTATGGCATTGACATTATTGTTACAATACTCTAGAAACTCTAATAACTATGGATTGATTCACTTCCAACATTATGTAGAAAAATATATTGAGCCATTCATTTCTGATTTGCCTCAAAATAACTCTTTCTATCGTCAGCTAGACTACTTACGCTGTACGCAAGAGGAACGCGAACCAATTACATTAGCTCAAGTGTTATCCAATTCCTATCCATTTGTGTTCAACTATCGTGGCTTCTCCAAGGAGGAACTCTTCCGTGCTACTGATGGTCATGGCGTTGATCCACGTTATGTGGTGCGTAGCTTGAATTCCAATCTTTATAAATTGGCGTTAGTTGACGAGTCTTTAGCACCTCGTTTCTTTAGACAAACTCGTATTTCTGATTCTATGGTTCAACGTGATCTCATTGCGCTTATGAAGAGTAAACCGACTGCTTTCAGAGGTCAAGAAGCACGTGATATTATGGATGATATTTCTCCAGTTCTACTAGATTTAGCGGATGTATTTGATCATACGCCGATGTCTAAAATCAGCTTAACATTGCTTGGCCTTTACTTAGGCCGTGCTCATGTGAAAGCAACTATTGGTGAAGAATTCGATTTATCTCATTGGTTCTAATAACCAAAGAAAATAATTAAACTATAAAAGGTCTCCCTAGATGATCTAGGGAGACCTTTTTCGTTTGATTATATGTTAGAAAGAATAATTGTATTATTTATTAGAAACGACGATTTGGTTACATGTTAGAAACTATTAAAACCAAATTCTTCAATTCCTTCAATATCTTTTAACGTTACCGTGCGACCTGTAATATCGATAATGCCTTCATCGCGAAGTCGACCGAGCTCACGGCTAAGTGCTGTACGGGATACGTTTAGCACCTCTGCCATTTGCTCGCGGTTATGCGGTAGATGAATTGTTGTAGAGTGTTGGCGCTTATAAATATCTGTTAAGTACGCAAAAATCTTTTCGCGCATCCCTTTTAATGTGAGGTAATGGACTTTTCTGGTTAATAGAATTGCTTTTTCAGATAAATCCTCTAATAGATTAGATAGGATTTTAGTTTGGCATTGATGACAATCCGGCAATGTTTTAATAAAGGTTTCAAGCGGAATAAACATAATTTTAGTTGCTTTTGTTGCCTTAATGGT
>URPT01000035.1 GCA_900549845.1 uncultured Veillonella sp.
TTTTGCCGCTAGAACGATTCCCAATATAACGAACAGGATCGATGTTTTCTTGCGTACCACCAGCTGTAACAAGTACTGTGGTACCTTCAAGTTCATTAGATTTGCACATCTGCGATTCAAGCCATTCTACAATAGCTTCAGGCTCTGGTAAACGACCCACACCTGTAACACCACAAGCAAGCCAACCTTCAGCCGGTTCCATAATATGGTACCCCAAAGCCTGTAATCCCTCTAAATTTCGTTGCGTAATAGGATTATTATACATTTCGGTATTCATAGCAGGACAAAGATATTTTGGCGCCGTAGTAGCCATTATTGTTGTCGTTAGCATATCATCTGCAATACCGGCATAGATTTTGCCAATCACATTTGCTGTAGCAGGTACAACCACATATGCATCTGCCCATGTTGCTAGTGCAATATGCTCCACATCCCATTGGTGTACTTGTTCAAACATGTCGATAGCTACAGGATGTCCACTAATTTCACCAAATGTAAGTGGTGAAGCTATATGAGTGGCGTTTTCAGTCATAACAACCTTTACTTCAGCACCCTTTTTACGAAGTCGGCTTACTACTTCAATTGCCTTATACGCTGCAATACCTGCAGATACAGCGACAATGATATGTTTTCCGCGCATGTTCTTCTCCTTTTAAAAATTCCTTGTATCAAGGATACAAGGAATTGATTAATCTTATTTAATGCCTTCTTTTGTGCGTTTATAAGTAACTTCACCTTCGGCAATTTCATAAAATGCCAAGGATACAGGCTTGTCAGTTGCATGTGTAGATTCAGCTAAGCATTGTTCGCCATCTGTTAATTCACGAGCGCGTTTAGCTGCCAATGTTACCAAAGTATATTTGCTATCAACTTGACTTTCCAATTTTTTCAATGGAGGTTTTACCATCATACTATCACTTCTCCTTAGACTCTTGATACTGTTTATAAATATATTGGATTTGCTCTTTATTACGACTAATCTTACAGGATTCTGCCCGTAAAATAGAAGCAACCTTCTCTGATGCCTCTCCGAGATCATCATTTACAACTATATAGTCATATCGATGAGCTAATGCCAATTCAGAACAAGCTAATGACAGCCGTTTATCAATAACTTCTTTCGCATCTGTACCGCGGTTATGTAAACGCTCAGATAACTCAGTTAAAGACGGTGGCACTATATAAATAAATACAGCATCACTAAAACGTTCTTTTACTTGCATAGCACCTTGAATATCAATTTCTAACAGTACACTTTTACCTTCATCTAATAAATCCATTACATGTTGTTTTGGTGTGCCGTAGTAATTATCATACACTTTTGCATATTCTAAAAATGCATCTTCACTTAATAGAGATTCAAACTCTTCTTTTGAGCGAAAGAAATAATTGACCCCTTCCACTTCACCAACACGTGGTGCCCGTGTTGTCATAGAAACGGAATAAACTAGATTAGGCATTTCTTTTCGAATATTCGCACAAATCGTACCTTTACCTGCGCCAGATGGCCCGGATATAACGATTAATAATCCTCTGTCTGACATATGTACTCCTATGATTCTACTGTATCTTCGTCTACATCATATTGCACAAGTCGATGTGCTACGGTTTCTGGTTGAATTGCAGATAATACAATTTGACCACTATCCATAACTAATACAGCACGAGTCTTACGACCATATGTAGCATCAATGAGCAGGCCCTTATCACGTGCATCTTGAACCATACGTTTAATTGGTGCAGATTCAGGACTAATGATAGCCATAACACGGTTAGCAGATACCATATTACCAAAGCCTATATTCAATAATTGAATACTCATTTATGGACCTCCTATTACTCTACATTCTGTACTTGTTCTCTAATTTTTTCTAACTCACATTTAAGTTGAACCACAAACTCTGTAATACTTGAATCCATAGCTTTGGAACCAATTGTATTCACTTCACGATTCATTTCTTGCAAAATAAAATCCACCTTACGACCGATGGAATTCTCATCTACAAGTGTGTTTTTTAATTGTACCACATGTGAGGTAAATCGGACAATCTCTTCCGTAATATCAGTCTTATCAGCTAGTAAAGCTATTTCCTGCAAAAAACGATCTTCACTTATACTCGCTTCCAAAGAAACTAAGTACTCTTGAATTTTACCTTTTATATGCTCGCGATACGCTTCTACGGCTCCCGCCTTATTCTCATCAATATGTTTGATGACATTTTCTAAGGTAGAGATACGTGATAATAAATCTTGTTCAATATGTTTACCTTCTACCGTACGCATTGCTATTAGAGCATCTAATGCTTGAGTTGTAGATTCTTTTACTATTTCTGAAAGCACATCTTCTGCAATCGGTGTATCTTGTTGTTGAATCCATTCATTAGAAATAGAGTTGACCGCTTGCAAAGGAACCTTTTTAGGGTCATCATAAAACTCTTCTTGAACAAGTAATTCTTGTATCTGCTTTCTCAACACACTATTTATTGTAAAGGTCTTAGGTCTCTCTCCCGCATCCTGAATAGAAATAGATACTTCAACTTTACCGCGGGTAATTCGATCTTGTACTAATCCGCGAATAATGGTTTCAAAAGGGTTTATTTGCTTTGGACTACGTATAAATAAATCAAGAAATCGCGCATTTACGGACTTTATTTCTACCGTGCAGGTAATGCCATCTTTGGTTGCCGTGCCAGAACCAAAACCGGTCATACTTTTCATGTGATATCCTCCTTAGCAGTTTTTATTATTGTACCACGAATTATACATTCCGTGTTTAAATACTAAGAATTATATGTACATTATGTTATACTAAACTATACTTCTAAATAAAATTGAAAGGAGTACTATGAATTTAGACGGACTTACCATGTCTGTTCTCGCTAAAGAATTAAACGAGCGATTACAAACAGGTCAAATACAAAAATTATATCAAATAGATAAAACTACATTACTATTTAAAATTCGAGCCCTTAATGAAGATCAAAACTTGATCATCACCGTAGGTGCTACACCAGCTATGTATCTTAGCAAGCCACTGCAAGATTTACCGAAAGAGCCAAGTTCTCTTTGTATGTTCTTACGTAAACATATTGAAGGTAGCCGCATTGTAAAGCTAGAACAAATTAATGGTGACCGAATCATGTGCATCCAAACGGATAAACTTGAAATGGACGGTTCCATTACGAGTACATATATTTATGTTGAATTAATGGGCAAATATTCTAACTGTATCTTTGTACAAGACGGAGTCATCTTGGAATCTTTAATTCATGTGTCTCCACTGATGAACCGAGAGCGTTCTATTAGCCCTAAACTTCAATACGATCTACCACCAAATGCTAATCGCGTAAGTTTAATGGACTTTGATAATAATGAAATAAAAAATCTACTTACTTCCTTTGGTAATGGCTCTGTGCAGCAATCTATTCGAGCTATCTTTAACGGTTTTGGTAAACCTTTATTAGATGAAGTATTATGGACTTCCAATCTAAATGGTGATGAATCTATAACTGATTTAAGTCCAGACCAATTAGATACATTAGCCAAGGCATTATATGAGCTAAAAGCAAAACTCCAAGACAGTCATGGCTTATTTACTTTAATCAATGATAATAATAAAAAGGCTCACGCAACCTTTACATTACACAACTATAAAGTACTTAAAGAATATAATACAATTTCAGAAGCTCTAGAAGAATCGATTCACAATACAAAATCAATTCACACTGCTGATAAAGAATTAGAAAAGATCTTAACAGCGGCTATCAAGAAAGAAGAAATCCGTCATCAAAAAATCAAAGATGAATTAGATGACACCAATAAAATGGATACCTATAAACTATATGGCGATATCTTAATGATTAATGCCCACTTACAGGTACAATATGAACCTTCTATCCAATTACCAAATCTTCTTTCTGAAGAAGGAGAGTTATTGACTATCCCCTTAAAGCCAAATCTTACGATTGTAGAAAACGGTCAATGGTATTACAAACTCTATACGAAATTGAAAAATCGTATGGTTAGCGGCGAATATCAACTTAATGCTAGTACTACAAAACTGGAATATCTCAAATCGATTTTATATAGTATTTCATTAGCTACTACCCGTGAAAGCCTAGAGGAAATTCGTAAAGAGTGTATGGATGCAGGTATTATAAAAAAATCTAAAAAGCCCCTATCTTACAAGCTAGGCAAATCCAATTACATTCATTTAACCATTGATGAAGGCGAAATATTTATTGGTCGTAACAATCAACAAAACGAATATTTAACCCATCGGTTTGCAAAACCAACCGATATTTGGTTCCATACACAAGATATTCAAGGTTCTCACCTCATATTAAGACTCAATGTAGAGCCTGATGACATGATTTTATCAAAGGTTGCTCAATATGCAGCATATTTTAGTAAGGCTCGCGAGACTAGTAAGGTGCCTGTAGACTATACATATATTAAAAATATCAAAAAACCACCTGGGTCTCCTCTTGGATTTGTTATCTTTAATACTCATCAAACAATGATTGTAGAGCCTAAAAAACCCGATAATTATACTGAATAAAAAAAGAAGCGAAGGAAACCCTTCGCTTCTTTTTATTTATATTATTGGTTTTCTTCTGTACGTTGTTCAGTTTGTTTCAAACTTTCACGATTTTGACGTAAGCTTTCCAATGTTTTCTCTAAGTTGTTTTCCACATATTTAAGAACATCACCAGCATATTGAATAGAGCTAGATTTCAATTCTTCAGAGGATTGGTTAGCTGCATTGATAATTTGATTGGCTTGTTCTTGCGCTTGTTTTACAAGTTCGCTTTCAGCAGTTAATTTAGCAATGTAGTCTTTTGCTTGATCAATTAAAGTTTCAGCTTGACGTTGAGCATCAGCTAATACTTTATCTTTATCAGCTACAATACGACGAGACTCTTCAAGTTCCAATGGTAAGGACTCTTGAATAGAATCAATAATACGCATAATTTCGTCTTCCTCAACCATACGTTTTGTAGTCATAGGAATACGGCTGCTAGATTCAATAAGAACCTCTAAATCTTCTAATAATTTTTCTGTTTTCATACAATTCACCCCTATTTATTATGGACCGTATTAAAGCGTTCTTCAAGTTTTTCCTTAACATCATCCGGAACTAACCCATCTAGCTTACCGCCAAATTTTGCAAGTTCACGAATACCTGTGGAGCTGACGAAAGAGTATTTATTATTAGTCATAATAAATACAGTTTCAATATCATCATCCAAATATTTTGCAAACAAAGCACGTTGAAATTCATATTCAAAGTCGCTTAACGCGCGCAAACCACGAATGATTATAGTAGCATTCTTAGATTTAACATATTCGTTAAGCAAACCGCCTGTACAATCAATCTCAACATTAGGAATATGTTTGACAGAATTTCGAATCATCTCAACCCGTTCTTCCATGGTAAACAAGGAATTTTTATTCGGATTAGAGCTAACAGCAATGATTAATTTATCAACTAATCGACTGCCGCGTTCAAAAATATCAACATGTCCATTTGTAACTGGGTCAAAACTACCCGGACACACACCTATACGCACAGGTTTAGCTCCTTTCAGCTATGTTTACAAAATAGGAAACCATCGTATAACCAAATTTCTGTTCTTTTATACATTCCCATGATTGAGGCAAGGTAAATGCCTCATCCTTGTGGTGTTCTAATAGTAAAACACCGTCAGGCTTTAATAAATCATAGGTCACAACCAAATCTATGGTGTCTTGTATAAATCCATTTTCATATGGTGGATCAGAAAAAATATAATCGAACTGTTGTCCCATTATATAGTTTTTTAATTGTGAAAGTTTCCTCGGAATGATTTCTAACCGATCTTCCACATGACAGTGTTTAGCATTCTCTAAAATCAATTTTCCTGTTTTAAAGTCTACCGCTACTGCATGTGCTGCACCACGACTTAAGGCTTCAATAGCTACTGCACCTGTACCAGAAAATATATCTAATACATGAGTACCAAATATACCTCTATTAGATAATACATTAAACACACTTTCACGAACACGATCAAGTGTAGGTCTAGTATCTACCCCTTTAGGTGCTTTTATAGTATGTCCCTTTGCAGTTCCGCCAATAATTCGCATACAACCCTCACAAGATTATACTCATTAATTATAGTATATAAATAACCAAATTAAAAGTATCTTTTATTTATGATACTTCAATTTTAATATCTCGTCCCATCAATTCAGCTAATGCCAAAGCTGGAGATTTTTCTTCATATAAAACTTCATATAAAGCCTTAGTTATAGGCATTTCAATATGATGTTCACAGGCCATCTTATAAACAATGTCCGTAGCAAAAAAGCCTTCTACAACCATATTCGTATGATTAATGATATAGTCCATTGTTTTTCCATCTGCTAATTGTTGACCAGCGGCTCGGTTACGGCCATGTGGACTCATACAAGTGGCAATCAAATCCCCCATACCAGCAAGGCCAGCATAAGTTTCCTTTTGCGCCCCTAAGGCTACACCAAAACGAGTCATCTCATGTAAACCACGTGTTAAGAGTAAGGCTTTACAGTTATCACCTAACTTTAATCCGTCAACGATCCCTGCGGCAAGAGCAATAATATTCTTCGTAGCCCCAGCTAATTCAACACCAGTAATATCGGTATTTGCATAAATCCTAAAGTTTTGACTACATAATGTTTTCTGTAACATAGTGGCCACTTCAAGATTTTCTGTACTCAATACAGAGGCAGCAGGCAAATCACGACCAATTTCCTCAGCATGATTTGGACCAGATAAAACTGCGAGATTACATCCTACAGGGCCTAGAACCTCTCGCATAACTGTAGTCAATAACTTGCCAGTAGTACGTTCTACACCTTTTGAGCAAAGTATATAGGATTGTTCTTTATGCGCATATGGTTTAAGAGACTCTAAGCTAGTGCGTACATGTACAGACGGTGTAACCATTAGAACGATATCAGCCGCATTGATACAAGTAGCAAGATCTGAGCTATATAGTAATTCCTTTGGTAATGTTACACCTGGTAAGTACTCTTTATTCTCTAAATCTTCTGCTAATTGTTTAGCAAATTCTGGGCGTCGACAATATAAAGTTGTAGTATTTCCAGCTAATACGGATTTAATAGCAAGAGCAGTACCCCAGCTACCAGAGCCGACAACAACAACATTCATAGATTAATCCTTTTTGATACGTTCTACTTTTAACTCATTACCTGCTAGTAAACGTTTAATATTATCCCAATGTCGAACAATAACAAATAAAGCTGCCAAAGCGCCAAAGCCTACGAACCAATAAGATTCTCCTGTAAAATACATTAAAATTGGTACTAAAGCTGCTGCTATAATAGATCCTAGTGATACGAGCTTAGTAAAATAGACAATCACGCCCCATACCAAGAAGGCAATCAAAGCCACTAATGGTGATAAAGCAATTAGAACTCCTAGTCCTGTAGCTACCCCACGACCACCTTTAAAGCCTAAGAAAATAGACCAGTTATGGCCCATCATAGCAAGGATACCACCTAAGATCATATACATAGGTCCATAAGAGGACAACAATACAACCCCAGCTGCCCCTTTTAAAGCATCACAGAGAAATACTGGTAATGCAGCTTTTAGACCTATAACGCGATACGTATTAGTAGCACCTATATTTTTAGAACCGTATTGACGTACATCTGTATTAAAGAAGGTCTTGCCAATAATTAGGCCACTAGGAATTGAACCAATAAGGTATGCCAACACAGCATATACAATAATCATAATATCCATTAGTCTTCATCATCTCGTTTCTTACCACGCAATACTAAACGAATTGGTGTTCCTTCAAAACCGAAAGACTCACGCAATCTATTTTCTAAGAAACGCATATATGAGAAGTGAATTAACTCTGGTTCATTTACAAACAAAATAAATGTAGGTGGTTTAACACTAGCTTGCGTCATATAGTAAATTTTTGGAATTCTGCCATTACGAGAAGGTACAGGATTTACTGTTTGAGCATCTTGTAACAATTGATTTAATGTACCTGTAGACACGCGACGATATTGTTGTTCAGATACAAACTTAAGCATATCTGCTAAACGGTGTATACGTTGTTTTGTAAGTGCTGAAGCAAATAGAATTGGAGCAAATTGCAAGAAACCTAATTCATCATAAATATCTTCAGTAAAGCGCAATGTTGTTTTGTCATCTTTTTCAATAAGATCCCATTTATTAACAACAATAATTACACCCTTGCCTGCTTCATAAGCATAGCCAGCAATTTTCTTATCTTGTTCTGTAACACCATCTTGCGCATCAAGAACAAGAACGACGATATCTGAACGGTCTACAGAGCGCAAGGAACGAACAATACTATATCGTTCAACAGCTTCTTCGATTTTAGACTTACGACGCATACCTGCTGTGTCAATAAGAACAAACTTTTGATCGCCATGAGTCCAATATGTATCGATAGAGTCACGTGTTGTGCCTGCTACATCAGATACGATTACACGATCTTGACCCAATAAGGCATTAGTCAAAGAAGATTTGCCTACATTAGGACGACCAATAACTGCGACATGAATGGTATCTTCGTCATCAACATTTGTCCCAACTGGAGGGAAATGTTTAACCGTATCATCTAATAAGTCGCCTAAATTCATTAAGTTCTTAGCGGAAATACCGATAGGATCACCTAAGCCAAGATTGTAGAATTCATAAATATTAGGTTCCTGATTAACACTGTCAATTTTGTTAACAACTAATACTACAGGTTTACCACTAGCACGTAAGATATTAGCTACCTCTTCATCAGCAGGTACAATACCTTGTTTGCCATCTACCACAAATAAGATTACATCTGCCTCTTCAATAGCCAATTCAGCTTGTAATCGCATCATCTTAGGAATGACATGACTATTATCTGTAATAAATTCGATGCCGCCTGTATCGATCATTGTAAATTCACGATTTAACCACTCTGCGTCAAAGTAAATACGATCCCGTGTTACACCAGGGATATCTTCAACGATAGAGATCCGTTTATTAACAATGGCATTAAAAAGTGTAGATTTCCCTACATTTGGACGACCTACAACGGCCACTAATGGTTTTGCCATGGTTTCACCTCATTATCTAATCTAATACATTACTATATTTTATCATATTCTACGTATAGTACGCAAAAAGGCTAACCAAGGAAACCTTGGTTAGCCTTTATATTAGACAATGAATTATTCAGCGTCTTCTGCAGTTTCTTTTGCTTCCATCAATTCAGTTAAAGCCAAGCCCAATTTCTTTTCATCTTTGTTAAGAGAAATGATTTTAACTTCAACTTCTTGACCACGGTTTAAGTAATCTTCAACTTTCGCATTACGTTGTTTTGTAATTTGAGAAATGTGAAGTAAACCTTGGATGTCGTCGTTAACAGCTACGAATGCACCATAAGCTACCAAACGAACAACTTTACCGTTGATAACATCGCCAACGTGCAATGTTTCTTCAGCTACGTCCCATGGGCTCTTAGATAAAGCTTTTAAGGACAAGGATAATTTGTTGCTTTCAGCGTCGAAGGATTGTAATTTAACTTCGATTTCTTGACCAACGGAAAGAACATCTTCCACTTTTTTAATTTTTTGCCAAGAAATGTCGGAAATGTGAAGTAAACCTTCAATACCGCCGATATCTACGAAAGCACCATAAGGCATGATTTTACGAACGATACCTTTATAGTTGTCGCCAACGTTGATGTTTTTCAATGCTTCAGCTAATTTAGCTTGACGTTCTACTTCCAATACTGCACGACGGGAAAGAACCAAACGGTTTTTCTTTTCGTCGATTTCAAGTACTTTAGCTTCGAATTCTGTACCAACCAAGTTGTCCAAGGATTTTACGAAATGAACATCACCTTGGGACAATGGAATGAAACCACGAAGGGATTTAACTGTTACTACCAAACCTGCTGGGATAGCATCAATACCTTTACATACGATAGCTTCATCTTTTTCTTGTGCTTCGATAACATATTGCCAATCTTCATCTTTAGCCAAGCGAGTCATGGAAAGATAAATAGGATTATCTTCTTTGATGTGGTTCATGATAACTGCTTTAATTTCATCACCATTTTTCAACACATCTTTGGCAGATTCTGGTGCTGGATAAGAAATTTCAGTTCTGTTCAAAATGGCTTCAGTTTTGTAGCCAAAAGATACATATGCGCGTTCATCTTCAACTTGAACTACTGTACCTTCTACAACGTTCCCTTTCTTAAATTCTTCTTGACCTTCTGCTGCTAATAATTCTGCAAAATCTTTCATTGTCTCAATGACCTCCTTAATAATCCAGTCGGGAGTCGATGCTCCTGCTGTAACTCCTACCGTCTGTACTCGGTTAAACCATTCCAGTTGTAATTCAGTAGAAGTTTCAATGTGATATGTTGTACATCCAACGTCACGACAAACCTCTGCCAATCGGTTTGTATTGCCGCTGTTCTTACCGCCTATCACTATCATAAGATCTACATTACGTGCTAAGTCAACGGCAGAGTTCTGTCGTTCTTGCGTTGCATTGCATATCGTTTTGAAAATCTTAAGATTCTTAGATTTTTTCTCTAATATCTCTATTATACTGTTAAATTTGAATTGTGAAAAGGTAGTTTGTACAACAACGCCCATTTTTTCCACAATTTGTAGTTTTTCAGCGGATTCTTCATCTTCGATGATTATTCCTTTGTTATTTGCCCATAAGTTAATACTTTTGACCTCAGGATGGTTTTTTTCACCTAAAATCACCAATGTCATACCATCTTCAATGACAGACTTAGCATCTTGTTGCGCTTTTTTTACATGAGGACATGTAGCATCTAAAATATGTAAACCCTTTTCTTCGGCTTCAGCATAAATAGCAGGGCCTACACCATGAGATCTAATAATCATAGTTCCTTCATCGATATCAGCAACCTCTTGAATGGGGCTTACACCTTTACTTTCTAAGCGCCCTACAACTTGAGGATTGTGAATGATAGGACCTAATGTATAACTTTTACCATCACTATTGGCAGCCTCATCAGCCATTTCAACAGCTCGTTTTACGCCATAGCAAAAGCCGTGGTTTTCAGCCAAAATTATTTCCATAAAGTCTCCTCTATACGATTTTCATGATACGAATCTATCATGCGTTGAATTTCACCTTTCACACGATCATTAACTTCTTTTATTGCTTCCGGTGTAGGCTTTGCTTTACTTACAGGAACTTGTTTACCAATAATACATGCGACTTGATTTTTCTTCATATTATGAGATCCAATAATCGCAACTGGTGTAATGCCAATACCTGTACGCAACGCAATGGATGCGGCTCCGTCATGGAATCTACCAAGTTTTCCACTCTTTTGTCGATTTCCTTCGGCAAATATACCTAGCACCTTATTATCTTTCAATAAACCTAATGCATGACGTATAGCTACCTTATCGATGGCTCCACGGTTTAGAGGAAACGCACCAAGCCAAGTACAGAAAAATCGAGAAATAGGATTTACAAATAACTCCTGCTTTGCCATAAAGTGCACATGTCTTGGTAATGCATACCCACAAATTGGTGGATCATTATTACTCAAATGATTTGGTACAACAATAACGGGACCTTCCATAGGGAAGTTATCACGACCGTATACCTTTAATCCATATCCGACTTTATAACGCAACCAAAAGGCAGTACGCCAAAGCCATGTAGAAAATTTATTCATCTTAGATTCGCTCCTGTACTAGATGCAATATATGTTTCACTGTTTCATCAAATGTCATATTACTAGAATCCACAACAATGGCATCCTCAACACATACAAGTGGAGATTCATCACGATTTTTATCCATTTCATCGCGACTTTCTACGTTCTTTTTAATGTCTTCTAATGGTTGCTCATTAGAAGTACCTTGAACTTCAAGCCATCTACGTTTAGCTCGTGCATCTACAGAAGCAGTTAAATATATTTTCAATTCTGCATTCGGTAATACAACAGAACCTATATCACGACCATCTAAAATAACACCACCAACAGCTGCCATTGCTTGTTGACGTTCAACTAAGTATTCACGTACTCCTTTATAAGAAGCAATGGTTGATACATTTTCATTGATTTGTTGTTGTCGAATTAAATCAGTTACATCTTGACCTTTTACATACACTTTACAAGCACTTGCCGTAGGCTCTAGTGTTAAATCTAATGAAGGGAGTAAAGCCTCAACCTCCTTTTGATTGTTAACATCTACATGACTATCAAGGACAGCCCATGTAACACCTCGATACATAGCACCTGTATCAATATATAAATAACCTAATTCATTAGCCACTACTTTTGAAATACTACTTTTACCAGCCCCTGCAGGACCATCAATAGCAATGGCAATTTTTTTAGTATTCATAATAACCTCTATTCTTCATCACCATGTACAGCATGCATAGCCGCTACATAACCAGTAGAAAAAGCTGCTTGTAAATTATAGCCACCCGTAAAGGCATCAATATCCAAAACCTCACCGGCACCATATAAACCTTTCACTAATTTAGATTCCATTGTTTTAGGACTAAATTCTTTTAACGAGATTCCCCCTGCTGTAACAATGGCTTCTGCCACCGGACGTAACTCCTTAACAGTTAATGTCATATGCTGTAACACATGACATAAGCGCAAACGTTCTTCTTTTGTGATTTGATTAATTGGTTTACTTGGATCTAATTCAGCAAGCTTTATAATAATAGGAATAAGATTTACCGGCAGTAAATCCTTCATTCCATTAGACAATTGTTTCTTAGAATATAAATCAAAATCTTTTTGTAACCGCTTATCTAATACTTCTGCAGTTAATGCAGGCTTAAGATTTATTTCAATAGTAATTTGAGGATTTTTCTTACGCAATAATTTACCTACCGTATGACTTAACGACAAGATGGTAGGACCTGTAAGGCCGAAATGGGTAAACATCATTTCCCCAAATTGCTTGGCCTGTACCTTATTTTTAGAAATAACAGATACCTCAACATTACGAAGGCTAAGCCCCATAATATCTTTTACCCAAGAC
>URPT01000036.1 GCA_900549845.1 uncultured Veillonella sp.
TTCTACGAATTCGAAAGCCTTGGTCAATTCCACTTCATGTCCGGGGAAATAGTCGAACAATTCCTGGCGTACGGTGTTTTGGAAGCCGAACCCTTTGGCTATCCCCAACAGAACCGCCAGGAGAGGCACGATGGATAGCAAGGTGCTGTAGGTGAGGGCAGAGGCTTTCGTTTGAAGATTCTCGCTCTGAAACCCCCTGACTGCAAGAATTATTGTCTTGATGATGTTGATATAAAGCTCTTTCAGTCCGCTTACTTCATTTTCGGTGATCCGCCAAATGTCGTAAGTGACGAAACGGATCATTCTTGTCAGTAGGGCGTTGATCCGTTCTCCGAGCGTCTTTTTACCGGTTGTTTTCATATATATGATGTGCCAATAAATTAAATGTGCCAATATACCGATAGAAAACCATTTAATTGGCATATTGTTGAATTGGTATACTGGCACATTATAAAAAAGCAGCCTGCCTATAAGCCGGGTTCTGTACTCCCGTTTGCACGGGAGCGTCTGTCATTTATCTCGTCTTACTGTCACCAGTAAGCTCTAGCGGTCTACCCCCCGGCATCGGACGAGCAATCCTACATGCGCCGGTATACATGACCTTACAACCCATAAGGCGTACGGCATCCTATATTGCTATAAGACCCGGTGAGCTCTTACCTCACCTTTCCACCCTTACCACTGACGTGGCGGTTTCCTTTTCTATGGCACTTTCCCTAAGGTTACCCTCGCCAGACGTTATCTGGCATCCTGCCCTATGGAGCTCGGACTTTCCTCGAGTCCTATGGACTCGCAACCGTCTTTCATACTTGCTTCAATTCAGTTTATCATAGCTAGCCTATTTGTTGCAAGAAAATGCAATATTATAAGAAAAAGAAATCATTCTGTTCTATAAAAGCTTTCACAGGAACAGGTAGTTTTTTACTAAGTAAATAGTCACATAAACCCTCAGAAACTATAGATTCTGTGCCAAAATGCCCCGCATCAACTACGAGCAATCCCAGCTCTTTGGCCAATTGTGCATCATGATATTTCACATCACCTGTAATATATGCATCCACATGTAGCCGAGTTGCATCCTTAATAAATTCTGCGCCAGCACCAGAGCAGAGTGCTATAGATTGTATTTCTTTGGGAGCTACTCCAGCAAAACGAATATTAGCCTCTGGCAATGCTTCCTGAACCCATTCACGGAGTGTATCTAAATTGAGTGCATTTGGCAAACGACCAATACGACCTAAATATTGAATCGAACCTTTTGGCTCAACCAAGGATACTACTTCATAAGCCACCTCTTCATAAGGATGAGCTTCTTTCATCGACTCTACAACTTGACTTAAATGTGTACCATCAACGACAGCATTCACTTGTACCTCAGATGCTACCGTTAAAGCACCGGCTTCACCGATAACAGGATTCGAATCTTCGTTACCAATAAAGCGACCTTCACCATGAATACTAAAGCTACAGTACTCATAGTTACCAATTTTGCCAGCACCAGCAGCCCCCATAGCATGACGAACCGCATCAGCTGCATTTTCAGGCACAAATGTAGTTATTTTATATAGTGCATCTTCACCAGTTTTGATAAAACCCTTAACATCTATAAGACCTAATCGTTCTGCCAACATATCGTTTAAGCCACCAGGTGCAATATCAAGATTCGTATGGGCACTGTATACGGCAATCTTATGTTGAATCAATTTATGAATCATGCGACCTTGAGTCGTATCACAAGATAATTGTTTTAATCCTTTAAAAATTAAAGGATGATGACTAACAATCAAATTACAGTCATGTTCAATGGCATACGAAATGGTTTCCTCTGTTACATCTAATGTAGTTAATACACCTGTAACCATAGCGTTTCTGTCGCCTACCATTAGGCCTACATTATCCCAAGATTCGGCATAAGATCGAGGTGCTAATTGTTCCATTAAGGTAATGACTTGTTGAACAGTTGTCATAAAACTCACTTCTTTCTATCTACTTTCTAAAAGGCTGCGAAGAAATTCGACTTCGCGCTCTAAATCCCGATATTTATCAGTATGACTCAATTTCTCTGTCATACCATCTAAGGCACATTGTCGTTGATATATCAAATACTCAATATATTTATTCCAAAGAGGTGGACGTTCTTGTTCTAAAAGAGCACCTACAGACCACAGCAAGGAATCCTCTGGTAATGCGGCATACACATTTTCATGATTTGCTGTGCCCGTATAGTTTTCCAGGCAATCCTCGCGAATTGCTAAAAACGCAGTATATAATTTACCAGTATCTTCAACAATAATTTCAAGAACAATAACATATCCTTTTTGCACCATATACTGACGCAATTCTTTTTGCCCATTCTGTGGTTGTAACACGTAGAACTCTAATGGTTCAGGCCCTTCTTCTACGATATCGCGCATCAAGAAGCCACCCATACCACAGCAAATAGCACCATTTAGCTCGCCCTTCTCGGTAACCTCGAGACCATCCCCAAAACGGCAATCTACCTTAGACTCAAGTCCTCGGGACTTAACATATTCTTTTGCAGATTCTAAAGGTCCCTTATGTACATCACCGGCTATAACAAAGTCAGCACGATTACGGTTGATAAGTTCTACTGCTAAATATCCATGATCAGTGCCAATATCAGCTATTGCACGAGCCTTTGGCACAATCGAAAAAACCGCCTCTAAGCGATCCATCATAGGTCTAGGTTCCATAATTCCTCTATTTACTATTTATCTCTTAGGAAACTCATAAATCAGACGACTGATACTCTAGAGTATCATCTACTATCCATCTTAGTAATGACGATTGTATCTAAGAAATAAATGGATTACATATAAAAATAACCGCCCTTGAAATCTCAAGGACGGTAGATATCAACATAATTGGTGGGCCCACCTGGGATCGAACCAGGGACCGACCGGTTATGAGCCGGTTGCTCTACCCCTGAGCTATAGGCCCACAGTTAGTTTCTAGCTTATTAATTATACCGAATAGCCTAACTATTAGTCAAGATATCTAGTCTACGACTGTTTCATCAACATAAAACGGTGAATCATATTATCTTCGTTAAATACACCCTTTGTAGCTAATGTAGTAGTCTGGCTATCTGTAGATTTAATCCCTCTCGCACTCATACAACTATGAGAAGATGTAATATGAACAATAACATCCTCTGACCCCGTAGCTAGTGAAATAACTTCAGCTATATCTTCTCCAATTTTTTCTTGTAATTGCAATCGTTTGCAACACATTTCAGCAATACGAGGTATTTTAGATAAGCCAATAACACGACCTTTAGGAATATAGCCAATGCTAATACTCATATCATACATCAAAGCCATATGGTGTTCGCAATGGGAAAAACACGTAATATCCTTTACTACAACCATTTGATTTGTATCAACTTCAAAGGTCTTACCATACATCTCTGCAATCTCAGCATTCGTATACTGAATCCCTTCGTATACCTCTGCCATCATTTGAGCTACACGCTTAGGCGTTTCTACTAAACCTTCACGATTAGGGTCCTCCCCCAAGGCTTCTAGCAATTGATATACAAGTGATTCTATTTTTTCTGTATCCATATGTTCCCCTTTATATCAAGGTGTCATCATATCATAATGTATCATACTGCATTAGAAAACACTCGATACTCTACACCCTAACTATACTATACACCTTTCGCATCAGGATTCCATACAAATTTATGAATCTGTAATTGGAATCGTACATTTTGTAGATTATGCTCTTTCATATAATCAATAATGTCAGCTGCCTCTATTTTTCCCCACACTGGCGATACATAGATTTGAGCCTTTGTAGGATATTGATTAATCATACGACGCATACAGTCTAAATCCTCTACGGAACCTACTACAAATTTAATTAAATCATGTTCCCTAGAAACTTTGAATATATCTAAATTCATAGATTCCTCAGCTAAAGAGGATGGTGTTTTATAATCGTAGGTAAACCACACATTATCTCGGTGAAAGCTTGGTATAATCGTACCATTCGTTTCAATATTAAAATCGTAGGGACTTTCACTATTTAATACGTCTTGAGCGTCTTCAGATACGTTAATTTCCGTAGTCGATTTTATATCAGTACACGATTTATCCTCTAATTTTGCAGATTTACGACGATTTAATTCATCGATTAGCTCCACTACAGCAGCTTGTTGTAATAGTGGCTCACCACCCGTAATGGTAATGTGATGATTGCCTAAACTTTCAATAGCATCAGCTACCTCTCGGACAGTCATGTCTGTGAAAGTACTATCAACACCATAACTATAGGTAGTATCGCAATATGAACAGCGTATATTGCAATCATGAAGGCGTAAGAATGTGGTTAATAGACCTTGTCGACTTCCTTCACCATCAATAGAAGCGAAGATTTCAATCACGTTCATAAATAGCTGTGTTCCCTTCAGACTCTTGAACCTCTACCTTGAAACATTTAGGACCCAACTCATCAGCAATCCATTTTGCCATGTTTTCAGCAGTAGGATTAATATCGCCTAATACATCATTAATATGACGATGATCTAAGCGGCCATGTATTTTTTCTTTAATAATGGTAAAGTCAATAACCATGCCATTATGGTCTAACTCTTCAGAACGAGCATGAACCGTAATAATCCAATTATGCCCATGAAGATTTTGACATTTGCTTGGATAATCTAATTTCAATTGGTGAGATGCACTCACCTCTAATCGTTTTGTAACTGTAAACATTATATCTCCTAAATATTATATGAACTTTAATATATTATATGCACTTTAATATTTGCTATGTATTACATTAAAAGGCTTTAACGTACTCTTATTACTTACGTTTACTATCTTTAATTATATCACAAAAGGGTTGCAACACAGCACAATAGCACTGTATTACAACCCTTAAGAGATTCAACATCTTATAAGAAGTCTTTAATTTTATCGCGTTTACCACGATTGCGCAATTTTGTAAGCGCTTTACCTTCGATTTGACGGATACGTTCACGAGTTACATTGAAATGTTGACCTACTTCTTCCAATGTACGCGGTTTACCATCTTTCAAACCAAAGCGCAAGATTAATACTTGTTGCTCACGATCAGTTAAGCATGTAAATACATCTTCAATTTGTTCTTGCAATAAAATGTAGCTAGCTGCATCATCTGGAGCAATAGCATCTTGGTCTTCAATGAAGTCTCCCAAGTGAGAGTCTTCCTCTTCACCAATTGGAGTTTCCAATGATACTGGTTCTTGTGCGATTTTTTGAATTTCACGCACACGCTCTACCGTAATACCCATACCTTCTGCAATTTCCTCTGGTAATGGTTCACGACCTTTATCTTGCAACAATTGTCGGGAAATACGAATCAATTTATTGATTGTTTCTACCATATGTACTGGAATACGAATTGTACGAGCTTGGTCCGCAATAGCGCGGGTAATGGCTTGACGAATCCACCATGTAGCATATGTGGAGAATTTATAACCCTTTGTATAGTCGAACTTATCTACAGCTTTAATAAGGCCCAAGTTACCTTCTTGAATCAAGTCCAAGAATAACATACCACGACCTACATAGCGTTTTGCAATACTTACAACGAGGCGCAAGTTAGCATCTACCAATTTTTTCTTAGCCTTTTTGGCAAGTTGAACGTCTTTATATGTAGCATCTTCTGCTGCGCCAGCTTCAATTTGCTTAGCTAACACGATTTCCTCATCAGCGGAAAGCAATGGAACACGACCGATTTCTTTGAGGTACATACGCACTGGATCATCAATGTTAACGCCAGAGTCTACACTTAAATCGATGGAGATATTCTTTTCACTAGAAGTATCCTCTTCATCCTCTTCTTCTGGCTCTATTGGATTAGCATCAGCGTCCTCACCGTCGATATCAGCCACTACTTCAATATTTAACTTACCAAATGTAGTATAAATATCATCTAATTGTTCTGCAGTAAGATCAGTCTGCTCATGAAGAGCATCTGAAATCTCTGATTGTGTCAACACACCAGTTTTCCGGCCTTTTTCAAGAAGTTGTTCAACAATCTCCTCTATTTGACTTTTTTGTACTTTCTTAGCCACAGCGCTCTCCTTTTTACATTATATTACTTAGACCATTCTCTAATTAAGTTCTGTATTTCCTGACACTTATGTAATTCGCTAATAAATGTCGAATCTCCTGCCCGTTTTAGTTGATCCGCCATAATTGAATGCGCTTTATACTGTTCACGCAATGAATGAAGCCTTATCTTACGGATTAATCCAGGCACTTGCACCTTATACTCATCGTCACTCATAACAACCAATCTAGAGTAAATATCATACTCCGATGGCGATAAAACAGACTGAATGGTAGTATCATCTAGACGACCTTCTTGTTTAAATAAGGTGAATATCTTTTCTATTATACCGCGATATTCAATTTTTTCAAAGTCCTCTAATGGCAAATAGCTCATCATATGTTGTAACACTTCACCATCTGTAAAGGCTAAGGACAGTAATTTTTCTGCATCGCCTTTAGGTAAATCCTGTGTTGGCAAAGGTGCAGATGCAGTATCTACTAATTCAATTTGACCTTTTTTTACATAGTCTCTGAAATATCTAAAAATACTACTATTATCAAGCCACAAAGGTAATGCCAATGTTTTTAATGCATCATCACGTTGTGTTTGACTATCTATATTAGCAATATACGGGAATACATCAGCCAAAACAGCTTGCTTCCCTTCCGTATCATTTGTATCGTGTTTAATTAAAGACTCACTTAATAGATAATCAAGAGGCTTAACAGCTTTAGCCACTAAATCTTTAAATGCTTGTCCTCCATGATTACGTACATAATCATCTGGATCTTTGCCATCTGGCATAGCGAGGACACGCACCTTGAAGTCCGTATTTTGCAATAATTCTATAGCTCTAGCCGCCGCTTGACGACCTGCTCCATCCATATCATAGGCCAGCACAATTTCATCGGCTTGCCTCATCAAGATATGCCCATGGTCTCGTGTATAAGCTGTCCCCAAAGATGCTACCACATTAGTAACACCATGGTTATGGGCAGAGATAACGTCCATGTACCCTTCCACAAGGATTGCTTGTCGTTCTTGACGAATGGATTTATAAGCCTTATCAAAGGCAAACAATAGTTTCCCCTTTTCAAAGATGGCTGATTCTGGTGAGTTCAAATATTTGGGCGTACTGTCATCCATGACACGTCCACCAAAGGCAACTACACGACCTTTACCATCCATAATGGGGAACATAATACGGTTTCTAAAGAAATCGTAAAACTGTCCCTTTTGGTTCTTACGAACTAAATTTAGCTCCAAGAGAATTGAGTCATCAATGCCCCGTTCGTGAAAGGCGCGATACAACTTATCCCAACCATCTGGTGCAAAGCCTAATTTAAATTTTTCAATCGTCTCTTTTGTAAGGCCCCGTTTTTTTAAGTAATCAAGGCCCACCTTACCAATCGATGTTTGAGTAAGGCAGTTATGGAAAAATGTAGCCGCTAATTCTGACGCTTCATATAGTTTTTTCCGTCGTTCATCTCGAGCTCGTTGTTCTGGTGAAAGCTTAGCCTCTGGCAATGGAATATTAGCGCGATTAGCAAGGCGCTCTAAGACCTCAACAAAGCTTAAATGCTCAAGTTCCATAAGGAATTTAATGACATTTCCCGATGCATGACAGCCAAAACAATAATAAAAGCCCTTTTCAGGGGCAACACTAAAGGACGGCGTCTTTTCATTATGAAATGGACAACAACCCCAATAGTTCTTGCCCCGTTTCTTTAAGGCTACATGCTCAGATATTACAGATACAATATCATTTGCATCTTTGATTTGTTCAATCAATTCATTTTCAAAATATCGGCTCATAGCCAACGCCTCCTTCCCTTATATATATTAATTCGATATACAAATAAAAAATCCTCTATTTGTAAAGTAATTTAATCAATTATCAAGTCAACCGATTTAGTGACTGATACGAATCATAGGAATCACCATCTATTATGGATCAATACATGGTGATTCCTATACGCCGTATTCTTTAATAGTCTACGAATAAAATTTGATAATAATAGGCTGCAATGAAATCATTGCAGCCTATACTTATCGCTTATAGCATATTATTTTGCGTAATCCACAACGCGAGTTTCACGAATAATTACGACCTTAATTTGGCCTGGATATTCGAGTTCAGACTCGATGCGTTTTACGATATTCCGAACGAGTAATGTAGACTCAGCTTCATCAATCTTATCCGGTTTTACTACAACGCGAATCTCACGACCTGCTTGAATAGCAAAGCATTTTTCAACGCCTTCGAAGGATTCAGCGATTTCTTCCAATTTAGATAAACGTTTTAAGTAGTTTTCTAATGTTTCTCGACGTGCTCCAGGACGAGCCGCAGAGATAGCATCAGCAGCTGCAACTAATACAGCTTCTACAGATTGGAACTCTTCATCACCATGATGAGCGCCAATGCAGTTAATTACTGCTGCGCTTTCACGATATTTACGAGCCACATCAACACCGATTTGAACATGAGAACCCTCAAGTTCGCGGTCCAATGCTTTACCAATATCATGGATTAAACCACCTCGTTTAGCCAATGTTACATCACAGCCTAGTTCAGCTGCCATCAAACCTGCTAAATGAGATACTTCAATAGAATGTTTCAAAACGTTTTGACCGTAACTAGTACGATATTTCAAACGACCTAAAATCTTTACAATTTCAGGATGTAAGCCATGAACATCAGCTTCAAATGTCGCTTGTTCACCAGCCTCTTTAATAGTTTGGTCCACCTCTTTACGAGCTTTACCAACCATTTCTTCAATACGAGCTGGATGGATACGACCGTCTACAATCAATTTTTCTAAAGCAATACGAGCCACTTCACGACGAATTGGATCGAATCCGGAAAGAATAACTGCTTCTGGTGTGTCATCGATAATCAAGTCAATACCTGTTAATGTTTCGAGTGCACGAATATTACGGCCTTCACGACCGATAATGCGACCCTTCATTTCATCATTAGGCAATGCCACTACGGATACGGTAGTCTCCGCTACATGGTCAGCTGCGCAACGTTGGATAGCAGAGGAGATAATTTCTTTTGCTTTTTTCTCCGCGTCATCCTTAGCTTGCTGCTCCATTTCCTTAACCATAATCGCCGTTTCATGACGAATTTCTTGTTCTACATTCGTTAACAAGATATTCTTAGCTTCTTCAAATGTCATACCGGAAATACGTTCTAGTTCTGCCATTTGTTTTTCATACAAAGCTTCAATTTTTTCACGGCTTTGGGCTAAGTCAGCTTCTTTGCGATGTAAAGCTTCCTCTTTGTGCTCAATATTGTCTAATTTTTTATCCAAAGATTCTTCTTTTTGAAGAATACGACGTTCCATACGTTGAAGTTCAGAACGGCGATCTTTATTTTCTCGTTCTACATCAGAACGGAGCTTATGAATTTCTTCTTTCGCTTCTAATAAAGCTTCTTTCTTTTTAGACTCAGCTGTGCGTTCACCATTAGCGATGATACGTGCAGCCTCTTGCTCAGCTTGATTCAGTTTTCCTTCAGCAATATTTTTTCTTAAAAAATAGCCTACCCCTAGTCCAATCAGTACCATTACCACTGCAATTAGACTATACTCTAAAATCAGTCTCACCTCCTCTTAAATTCTCAAAATTGAGCTTTCATGCTCCTTTTTATGCCCTTCATGCATTAAATTATCATTTAGCCATATCATCATATAAATAAATAAGGCTATTATTAATTTTAGACTTGAAAGCCCTTTCTGTCAAGATTTTACAAGCCTAGTAAGGCCTCTTAAAAAGCACTATCTATTCATAAAAATCATTGCACACAACTTGGATAGTGCTCGTTGAGAATCCTCTATATTTGAGAAAATTAAATACTTTTACACGAGGAGTGCGTTCTTCATTGAGAATAGAGCCAAATTTTTTCTCTACTACGCGATAAGCAGCTTTCACTTCATCATAATTAGAGATTTCCTGAGGCACTGTAAGACCTCGCAGCTTCATCTTTTGCTTAATCATATACGCACCGTATTTTTGTTCTTTCATCAAGTACGTCAATACTTGCTCAGATAAGCGTTCATCATTGATGTAATCATAGTCTTTAAGACGTTCAAGGACCCGCTCAATGATTGGGTCCTCGATTTGTTTACGTCTCATTTTTTGTGTCAGTTCATAGGAACTAAGAAATCGTTGAGCTAGGAAGCGATACGCTTGATCCATAGCAGCTTGCATCGTTTCGTCACTCATGATTATACTTCTTCGGTTACTTCTTCACCGATTACATCAATTTCTTCAGTGCCAACAGCTAATGTATCGCGAATAATACGATCGATTTCATCAGCGATTTGTGGATTATCTAACAAATATTGTTTAGCTGCTTCTTTACCTTGGCCCATGCGTTCACCGTTATAGGAATACCATGCACCAGATTTATTGATGATTTCCATATTTGTGCCAATATCGATAAGTGTACCAGCTTTGGAAATACCTTCACCGTACATCAAATCAAACTCAGCTGTTTTGAATGGAGGTGCTACTTTATTTTTAACAACTTTAACTTTAGTGCGAGCACCGACATTTTCGTTATTAGCTTTAATCAATTCACCCTTACGAACATCAAGACGTACGGAGGAATAGAATTTCAATGCACGACCACCTGTTGTAGTTTCAGGATTTCCAAACATTACACCAACTTTTTCTCTTAATTGATTAATAAATATAACAACACATTTAGATTTATTAATTGTTCCTGTTAGTTTTCTTAATGCTTGTGACATTAATCTAGCTTGTAAACCTACATGAGAATCTCCCATTTCTCCTTCAATTTCTGCTCTTGGTACTAATGCAGCAACTGAATCAACTACAAGAACATCAATAGCTCCTGATCTAACTAATGCTTCAGCAATTTCTAGACCTTGCTCTCCTGTATCTGGTTGAGAAACTATAAGATTTTCAGTATCAACTCCTAAATTTCTAGCATAACTTGGATCTAATGCATGCTCTGCATCTACAAATGCTACAGCCCCTCCTAATTTTTGTGCTTCTGCCGCAACATGCAATGCAACTGTAGTCTTACCTGAACTTTCTGGTCCATATATTTCAATTATTCTTCCTCTTGGAACTCCACCAATTCCAAGTGCTATATCTAAATCAAGACATCCAGTAGAAATTGAATCAATATTTAAAGTGCTATGTTCACCCAACTTCATTATAGAGCCTTTACCAAATTGCTTTTCAATTTGACTCATTGCATTCTCTATTGCTTTTAATTTATTTTCATCGATATTTACCATTAAATAATCACCCTTTCATGAACATTTGTTCTTATGTATTAATTATAGAATATTATTATTTTCTAGTCAACATATATTTTTTTCAATTTTAAAAGAGTTCTTTCTATATTTCAAAATTATAGAAGGAACTCTTTGAATTATACCCATATTATTTTATTATTAAACCTTATTTCATAGAAATTGCTGCTTTATTTTTTATAAAATAATCTATACCCGAAATAATAGTTGCTATTACTGCTAATATTAATAATATATTAGGAACATAAGTAAAAAATACATTTAAAAAACGATTATTACTTACAAAGTCTATTGAAGCTTGTGATACTCCTATATTAACTTTTAACAATAATGTTATTATAGCAGCCATTTGTGTTACTGTTTTAAGTTTTCCCCACCAGCTTGCAGCTATAATTATTCCATCTGATGCAGCTAATGTTCTTAATCCTGAAACAGCAAATTCTCTTGCAATTATTACTACTACTATCCAACCTGATATTAAGTGCATTTCTGACAAAGAAACTAATGCTGCTGTAACTAATAATTTATCAGCTAATGGATCCATAAACTTTCCAAAATTAGTTATTTGATTTCTGCTTCTAGCTATGTATCCATCAAGTTGGTCAGTTATTGAGGCAACTATAAATACAATAGTTGCAATTATTGATCCATATGGAATTTCTTTTACCGCAATAAAAATCAAAAAAATTGGAACTAGTATTATCCTCATCATTGTCAATTTATTTGCTAAATTCATCAAAAATCTCTCCTATTAAATCGTACTCCATAACATCCGTAATCTTAACTTTTATTATATCACCAATATTTATCCCTTTATGTTTTTTAATATAGATAAGTCCATCAATTTCTGGAGCCATTTCGTAACTTCTTCCAATAAAATATTCACCATTATTACTATCTATAATAGTATCATAAATATTTCCTATTTTCAATTTAATTTGCTCCTTAACAACATCTCTTTGAATTGACATTAGTTTGTTTTTACGTTCTATTTTAATTTCCTCTTCTATTTGACCATCCATCTTTGCTGCAGGTGTATCTTCTTCTTGCGAATATGAAAATACTCCTACATTTTCAAGCTTATAGTCGATTAAGAAAGTTGCTAATTCATTAAAATCATGTTCACTTTCATTAGGGAATCCAACTATTAGTGAAGTTCTTAATGCAATATTAGGAACTTTATTTCTTAATGTTTCTATCTTACTAATTATATTTTCTTTATTAGTTCTTCTTCCCATTTGTTTTAAAACGCTACTACTTATATGTTGAATTGGTAAATCTAAATATTTCACTACTTTATCATTGTTAGCTATTTCTTCAATTAATTCATCAGTTATTTCTTCTGGATAGCAATATAATAATCTAATCCATTGAACACCTTCAATTAAAGAAATTTTTCTAACTAAATCATGTAACATTCTTTTTCCATAAATATCAACACCATAATCAGTTAAATCTTGAGCAATTAATATAATTTCCTTTACTCCATTATCAGCCAATAACTTAACTTCATCTAGTATATTTTTTTCAAGTCTACTTCTAAATTTACCTCTTATTTTTGGAATTATACAATAAGTACAGAAATTATTA
>URPT01000037.1 GCA_900549845.1 uncultured Veillonella sp.
CTACCACAACAGGCCGTATGGTGGCGATTAACAAATATAAAGCGGCTTTCACCAATATTGCGTCCCAAATGGCAACCTTGCGTAGAAAGGCCTACACGGAATTACCAACGAAGTTATTGGCCTATATTATGAACCAAATGGGGGTTCTAGAGTACTATAAATCCCATGGGGAAGCGGCAAAGGTAGAGCATATACGGGATCTATATCGCATCATGGAAAAACTTGATGCTGCCTATGAAGGCCCAGCTGGTTTAGCTCGATTAAATCAAATCTTGCAGATGGCGGCCCTTACAGCCGGTGAGCCTGCCCAACAGGTACGCAATGAAGAGCGCATTCCAATCATTACCATCCACCAAGCCAAAGGCAGCGAGTTTGACCACGTGTTCTTGGCAGGCCTTAATGAAGGTGCCTTCCCAAGTCCTTTTGCCATCGCAGAAGGCCGTGAAGACGAAGAAAAACGCTTGTTCTATGTGGCTATTACACGACCTAAACAAGAGCTGACTATTACCTTTGAACAAACGAATATACGTGGCCGAGCTGTTCAACCAAGCTCGCTACTCAACTATATGCCACGAGACCCAGAACTCGTAGAAAGGAGATACTAATGGCGCGAAAAACACATCGTCCAGATGATATTTTGTGGACTGTCACTGCTGCAGATTTAGAGGCTGTACATAGCGAGAAACAAGATATTACACTTGGTGCAGTACTAGATACTCGATATCCTCGTAAGTCCTTAGTCAAGCTATTTGAGGAAAAACTAATCTATATCAACGGCCATAAGGCGACGCCAAAGGATGCTATCTCAGAAGGTGATGAGATTTGGATTGCTATGGCGAAGGAAAAAATTGATTACGAACCAATTGAAATGGACTTACATATCTTGTATGAAGATGATGATCTCCTCATTGTGGATAAGCCTGCTGGTGTGACGGTAAACTCTAAAGACCAAGTATCCCTTGCTAATGGCGTAGCGTACTACTTCAAAGAAAATGGCATTAAGCGTAAGGTGCGTTTCTTGAACCGTTTAGATAGAGATACAACGGGATGCATCGTAATTGCTAAAAGCGGTTTAGCCCAAAGTCTTTATCAACAGCAAATGGACGATAATACCTTTGAGAAGTGGTATATGGCCTCTGTAGAAGGTATTGTAGAAGTAGATGAAGATTCTTTAGTATTGCCGATGGATCGCAGTACCGATGGTATTCATTATGAAGTCAATCCAAAGGGGAAGGAAACGCGCACAGATTATTCCGTCCTATGTAGACATTTTTCACAACCTGTGGATAACTCTGTGAATAAGTCCCAAAATTCTGTGGATATGAGCCAAGAAAATGTGGATATAGAATTACAAAATGTGGATAAACATGGTGTAAATGTGGACAAATCTGTGCATAACTCATCAAAATGTGGATATACAGAGGTTCTAGTCCGTTTGTACACCGGAAAAACACATCAAATTCGTGTGGCTTTCAGCCATATAGGTCACCCTCTCGTAGGGGATACCTTATATGGCGCACAGCCAACGGGGCAGCCGTTCCAATTGCGTGCTCAAAAGGTTGTATTTACACACATGCGTACAGGCGAGCGTATTACGGTTACTGCATAATTACCTCTAATTACTTTGATACTTATCACTAGGTAAGTATTAAGAAGTGCGTAATATATAGTACGTATTAATAATTAGATAGTAGTTTATTAACAATAGATCTACACTATAGATTGTGAAGTCACAATACATCAAATGTTCTAATTGAGAAATGAGAATTATTGATAACTCAGTAAAATCAATGATTTTATAGAAATTTTTCAAAAAATATAATGACAAATGATAATCGATAAGCTATAATAGAAATGTAAATAAATCGATAGGCTTCGATTTGTAGCTTAGTGAATTGAATGTAAGAGGTGTAGTTCAATATGATTTTGCAAGAAAATGGTGCAGCACGTAATCGGGGGATTACGCTTGCTAGTATAAAAGGTATTATAGGTAACGTCGTTCTCGTTATTTTTAAAATGATTGTAGGCCTTGCATCTAACTCTATCGCCATCATCCTTGATGCGGTAAACAACTTAACAGACGTTTTGTCCTCTGTGTTAACTATTGTTGGTACAAAATTAGCAGCTAAGGGTGCCGATAAGGAGCATCCATTTGGTCATGGTCGTATCGAATATATGACTACCATGGCCATTGCTTTCATCATCCTTGGTGCAGGCATTGGATCACTCAAGGAATCTATTGAAAAAATTCTTCACCCTGAGGTATCTACCTTTGATGTTCCAAGCTTGGCCATTATCGCTGTCGCTATTGTGGTGAAAGTTGTGATGGGCCGTTATATTAAGGCGCAAGGTGAAAAATACAAATCTGATGCGCTTGTAGCGTCTGGTATAGATGCGCTCTTTGATGCGGTAATTACCTTTGCCACATTAGTATCTGCAGGCTTAGTATTCTTCTTCAACTTTGACATTCAAGGCTATGTAGGTGCAGCAATCTCCGTATTGATTTTGAAAGCTGCTTATGACATTTTAAAAGAAATGTATAATCACTTGCTTGGTGTTCGTGCAGATGATAACTTAATCCGCGATATTAAAGAAACTATCGCACAACATCCAAATGTAGGTGGTGTATATGACTTGGTTTTGAATAGCTACGGACCTGGTGAAACAATTGGTTCCGTCCATGTTTCCGTTCCAGATTCGATGACTATGGCCGAGGTGCATCCATTAACTAAGGGTATTGCCGTTCATCTTTATAAAAAGTTTGGCATTAATATGACCGTTGGTGTCTATGCTGAAAACAAACCAAGTGTAGAAGTGCTTGAAATTAGAAAAGCGCTAGATCAAGTTATTAGCTTATATACACATGTTGTACAAGTACATGCCTTCTATGTTCAAGAAGAAAAGAAAGTTATCTACTACGATATTATCTTTGACTTTGATGAAGAAGATCCACATGGTACATTAGAAAAAATTAAAGCAGAAATGCAAAAACGCTGTCCTGATTATGTACAATTTGCTATTGTAGATACAGACTTTAGTAACTAATAAAATACGAATAAAGGCTTCAACCAATCATCGACGAAAATATTTCGCCAAGAAATGGTTGAAGTCTTTTCTTTTACTAGGCTATAAATTTAGTTATACTATAAGTCCGAGAGGTGGTTCTATGTTGGAATGGAACCAGGTAATTAAGAGTTTAAGTTTATAAAAATAGACTAACTTGAAATTTATGCACTAAGTGAATATAATATATTGTATAAAATATAATTTGTTTGGGGAATCCTATATGAGGAGAGATAGAATGAAGAAATTTGCTCTTACAACATTAGCTGTAATGGCGGCCGTTGGTGTGTTGGCGGTTCAGCCTGCAGATGCGAAGAAGGTACAACAAGATTCTGTAGTATCACCTATTGAAATGCCTATGAATGATGAAATTCAACAGGCTAATGGTGTATCCAAGTCTACCAATAAAGAAACACAACGTTTATCTAATAAGTTAGCAGATGCTACGAGAGTGATGATTAAGAAGAATTGGAAGACTATCTATATTAAAGCAGTGCCTACAGGAGATAAAGCGGCTGTACGTTTCTATTACACAGATAAAAATGGTCAAGTATATAATGGCCAAGTCATTAGAAATACAGGCCTATCTAAAGGTAAATATATGACTGGTTCGTTGCGACAAGTTGAAGCGCTACAAGAATTAGTAAATCATTTACAACAAAATGGTCAAGAGGTACCATCCTCCATTGATCTTATCATTACCCAAGGCGGATACCGTACTAAGACGATCTTTAATTATGGCGAAGATACAAGTAATCTACCTGCTTATCAACAACAGTATGAACAACAAAATTTCCCTACTATGAAGTAAGAGAAAGGCCCGTGCATAGCACGGGCTTTTTGTGTTAGATTACGTAATCGTCAGAATCTTCTTTTTTAGGTTTTTTGTAAATTTCTTTTACACCAGCCATCTCGATAAGTTCCTCACTGAGTGCATCTTCATCATCTGTATTAAGCATGGAGTAGAAGGCCCAAAGGATAACGAACCAAATTGGTGTGAACAAGAGGGCAATTCGAGTGTCTTCATTTAAGGCAAGAATGCCTAGAATGAAAACAAAGAACGCAAGAATGATGTAGTTCATCACAGGGAATAGAGGCATCTTGAATTTAGATTGTGCCGCTAGTTCCGGATTTTTCTTGCGATATTTGAGGTGACAAATAACCATCATGGCCCAAATAAAGATGAAGCAGAATGTAGAGATAGATGTAATCATAACGAATACTGCTTCTGGCATTACATAGTTGAGTACAACTGTAATCAATAGTACTGCAGCGGAGAAAATGGTTGCTTGGTATGGTACGCTGCTGTGGGTTAAGCGGCGCATAGAGCTTGGCGCATGACCGCGTTTAGCAAGGGCGTAAATCATACGGCCTGTACTAAAGATACCAGAGTTTGTTGCAGATGCAGCAGATGTAAGAACTACAAAGTTTACAATACCTGCAGCGGCTGCAATACCAACTGCTGTAAATACGGCCACAAATGGGCTAGCAGATGGGTTGACGGCTGTCCAAGGATAAATGCTCATGATGATAGCCAAAGAGCCCACATAGAACAAAATAATGCGTAAAGGGATGTTGTTAATCGCCATAGGAATAACCTTTTCAGGATCTTCTGTTTCACCAGCTGTTAAACCTACGAGCTCGATACCTGTGAAAGCGAAAACAACCATTTGGAATGATAAGATAAAGCCCATCGTTCCGTTCGGGAACCAGCCCCCATAATTCCACATATTACTAAAGGCGGCAACGCCTGCATCTGTAGTAAAACCTGTGACAATCATGATGATACCGATGATAATGAGGGAGATGATGGCAATTACCTTAATCAAGGCAAACCAGAACTCCATTTCACCGAAGTACTTTACGGCTGTTAAGTTCATTAATAGCAATGCTACTAAGACGACAAGGGCGGGTATCCATTGAGGCAACCACGGTATCCAGAACTGCATATAGAGGCCTACGGCTGTTAAATCGGCCATGGCTAGTGAAAGCCAACAGAACCAGTATGTCCATCCTGTAATAAAGGCTGCTCGATCACCTAAATAATCTTCTACGAAATCGATAAAAGAGTGGTGGTTCAAGTTAGACAATAATAATTCGCCTAATGCTCTCATGATGAAGAAGCAGATAATACCTGTAATAAGGTAGGCGAAAATAATGGATGGACCTGCCAAGTGAATGGCACGGCCGGAACCTAAGAACAAGCCTGTACCGATGGCACCGCCGATGGCGAGCAACTGTACGTGCCGGTTCTTAAGGCCCCGTTTTAACTGATGCGTATCAGACATAGTAAAGACCTCTTTTCTACAAACTATCTACAAATATAAAAAGCCATGGATGACCATAGCTTTTATAATCTATAGAATCTATAAAACTATTTTTTTATAATACAGTATCTATTGCAAAAAGTCAAATGTATTTATACAGTAGACATATATTAGAAATAGTATTATTTATAAATAGTATAATTTATAAATAAAGAGTAGTTGTTTATACCTTCAAAATAATACTTTTTCATATATGATATCGAAAATTTGCTATAATGATACATAGATTATTTTTTACGTAAAACTGTGGAGACTATTATGAGACGACAAGATCGCATGGTTACCAATATAGAAGAAATTAAAGGTATTTTAAGTAGTACTCGTATCATTCACCTAGGTCTGATGGATGGTGATTACCCTTACGTGGTGCCCTTACATTTTGGATATGAATTTATAGATGAGGTACTTTATATCTATGTACATGGCCATTATGAGGGGAAAAAGTTTAGTTTGATTCAAGCGAATCCCCATGCATTTATTGAAATTGATGGTAGCGATGAAGCCCTCGTTTCAGGTGGAGATATACCATGTAAATATAGCTCGGTATACTCTAGTGTAATGGGTCGTGGAGAGGCTACCTATTTAAAGTCTATTGATGAAAAATCTCATGGCTTACAAGTATTGATGAAACATCAGACAGGACGTGAATTTACTTTTACGGAAGCCATGGTAAACTCTGTGGGCGTAGTTCAAATTAAAATTGTCGACTATACGGCCAAAAGGCGAAGACAACTTGAACAAGATACTATTATGCCGCCATTAACTAAATAATGACACAACAATCCTATTGAACTCTATTATGATATAGCGTTCAGTAGGATTTTTTATATCGAACCTAAGCATTAGATACATTATTTGGTTGTGACCATGCTTTCACAAAAGGAAAGATAAAAGTTTTATGAAGTAGCTAGAGCTACAGAAACGTTAGCTTGATTCTGATATAAATAAGAAAATATATCATTATATGTGTGGAGCATATTATAAATTGTTATAAGTGGAGAGAATATGAGAAAAATAATGCGTAAGACGATGTTAGCAGCTATAGCTGTTGGTTTACTATCTGCAAGCTATGTATCTGCAGATACTGTTGATCAGTCTGTATCTACGAATAATTCTGAGGTCCTATCTAACTCTAGAAATGTTATGCCTAAGGTAGATAATGCTTCTGCAATTATACAAATACCAAGAACGCAATTAGTAGGCTGGCCTATGATGACTCAAGACGGTGCTCGTAATTTTAAGGGGGTAGCAGAGGCTATTCAGAAATTGCCTTATGAGGCTGAAGTACCTAGTTATATACCTTTTGGATATCAGCTTTATACAGCACGTCATGATCGAAATGATGTATTAGAGGTTGTATATTACAAAAGAGGCGGGCCTATCTACCAGGATGGGAATAAATTTATTGGCAATATAATGGCTTATCGAATGGGATATTCCTTGGATACCGTAAGAGATACAGCGTATATTCCTGCAGAGTACAAGGACTATGAATGGTCTGAACAAGGTGAATCTGGCAAGGTGTATTATACAGGTAAACCAGGCGTACAACTAATCCGTAGCATTACGTGGACGGAAGGCGGCATGGCGTACTCCTTATTCTTCTTAGAACCTGTGAAAGCAGTTGATGCTGAATTCTATAAGGAACATGTGGTGCCTGTAAAAACTATAGATAGCTCACGTTATGAATTGTTAGGAAACTATCCGGTTACGAAGATTTCAAACAAAACAAGAGATGAATACGATAAAGAACGAATGATTCCTTAGCAGATACACTGATGTTATACAAACTGTATCTAAAATAATATATTGTATATAGCGGCGAAATTAGTAGTCGCTTATAAAGAGGAAAAAATATGAGAAAAACAATGTACAAGTCCGTTTTTGCTGTTATCGCTACTGGGCTACTATCTGTAGGAATGGCAACAGCAGAAACTGTGTATACCTCTAATACTACAGATCAGTCTGTATCTACTCAAACACATAAGCTAGGACATAATTTTAAAAATGTAGAGCCTAGAACTGACCATTTACAGTGGCACTTTCATGATTGGCCTATAGAGAATACACAAAAGGCGCATACTTTTAAGGGCAATCTAAAAGAGGCAGCACAGAAGCTTCCTTATGAGGTTAAGGCACCTAGCTATATCCCTTATGGCTATGAGGTCTATACAGTGCGTCAAGATAAAAATGATGTATTAGAGGTTGTATACTTTATAAAAAATGCTCAAATATATAGAGATGGTAAGAAAAATCTCGGTAGCATTTTTGTTTATAGAATGGGCTATTCCGTGAACGATGTAAAAGATGTACCGTATGTTCCTGCAGAGTATAAGGACTTTGAATGGTCTGAACAAGGTGAATCCGGTGAAGTCTTTTACACCGGGGATCCAGCAGCACAACTGATCCGCAGCATTACGTGGACAAAAGACAGTATGGCATACTCCTTATTGTTCTTAGAACCAGTGAAAGCAGTTGATGCTGAATTCTATAAGGAACATGTGGAGCCTATAAAAATATAGATAGATCATGTAGTGATTTACTTGGAATAAAGCGGAAACGTGTATAACCGCTCAAAGAGGAGAGAATATGAAGAAAATAATAAGAGCTGCCATTTTATGTGCCACGATGGCTACAGCAGTAAGCACCTTTGGGGTACAGCCAGTTAGTGCTACATACCCATTAATAGATAAAAATGGTAATACCGTTCCTGTTGAACGAGATGTAGATAATCAGAAAATTATCGATGATAATCAAAAACTTATGGATCGTTATCGCTGGTATGATCAAGTTGATGATTATGATATAGTTGAAACTAATATTGAGAGTGCCGTGCAGGAGTTTGGTTATCCATTACAAGTGCCGTCTTATATGCCTAAAGACTATGCAGTACGCGATGTAAAGGCCAAGGGCCATGATGTATTAGAAATCGTATATACAGAAACGGGCCGTGATGGAGAATATGGTCCGAAGCTAACCTTCTCTAATACAGATATTGTATATCGCATGGGTTGGGCTATCGATACAGTGGTAACACCTATATTAGAAAAGACAAATTATAAAGCTAAGGATGCAGTTAGCTTTATTACCCCTAATGGAATTTCTGTATATACGTTAGGTTCTAGAAAAGATGCTATTCAAATTGCTTATTGGGAAAAAGATAATAAAGTATATATGCTCTACTTTGCCTCTACAAGAAACCAAAACTTTGTAAGCAAAATTGTAGACTCTGTAGGTCCTTTGAGCAACGTAGCCGCTGATGATGCTCGATTACGTGGTGATCGAAATGATAAGCAACATATTGAAGAACCTATTAAACAAAATGTTGAAGAACAGGGTAAACAAAATGTTAAAATAGATTGGCCTCCTTATGAAACGATTCCTTTACCAGTGCGTACACATACAAATTCTGTATGGCCTATACTTACGAGCAAATCCAAGGGCTTACCTAGCGGTGTAATTAATGCATCTCATAAGGTGTCCTATGACGTATCTGTACCAAGTTATTTACCGTTTGGCTATACATACTATGCTACACATTTTTATGACAATGATGTATTAGAAACTGTATATTGGAAGCAAGGTGAAGAGTATCAAGAGCGCAGTGGCCGTTGGGTAACTCATACTATGGTCTTCCGCATGAGTTACTCTATGGATACGGTTTGGCCTGAAGAATATATCCCAATGGAGTATCATGATGTACAGTGGAGTGACTCTACTCCAATAGGGGAGGTTCAATATACAGGTGATGTAGATAAGGGCTTAGTGCGCAGTGTTACGTGGTACAAGGATAATATGGCGTATTTCTTGTTCTTCCAAGTGCCTGTGAAAGCATCTGAAGCAGACTTTTATAGAGATCATGTAGTACCGTTAAAAGATATCGATCCAAGTCGTACAGATTTAATTGGTATAAAAACAATTTAGTAACACTAAATAATAAGAATATATATTACAGTTTTTGATATCATAGAGCATTAGCATTAGCATTTACCGAAAACAGTACATAATAAAAAGAACCTACCTCCTAGATATTTTACTAATATCTTCGGAGATAGGTTCTTTTAGTATATGTAATTTACATATATTATGCTTTTGGCATTTTACATATATTTTGTTCTTCGCCTATTAGTGATTATAGCAACCAAATGTTAGCTTTCACTAATAGCTTAATTATGAGCATACGTTAATTAGAAGAATACGTAGCGGATGATAACGAGTACCGCCAATACGTACATAATCCAGTTAACCTCTTTGGCACGACCAGAAATGATCTTGAGTAGAGGGTATGCAACGAGACCTGCAGAGATACCGTTTGCAATGCTGTATGTGAATGGCATCAAAACGATAACGAGGAATGCTGGGAAGCCTTCTGTCCAATCATCGAAGTCAATATTTCGGATTGCACCTAACATGAGGGCACCAACGATGATAAGAACAGGAGATGTGGCTGCATTTGGCACCAAGGATACGATTGGAGCTAAGAACAAGCAGATTAAGAATAATACGCCTGTTGTGACAGCCGTTAAGCCTGTACGGCCACCAGCACCTACACCTGCCGCACTTTCAACAAAGGCAGTAATCGTAGAAGTACCGAGCAATGCACCAGCACTAACGCCGATTGCATCGACAGTCATAGCTTTACCAAGGCCTGGGAATTTACCAGATTTAGGATCTGCAATTTTCGCCTCTGTTGCAGTACCAATCAAGGTACCCATGGAGTCGAACAATTCTACGAAGGTGAAGGAGAAGATAATCGTGATTAAGCCCATGTGGAGCGCACCAGGAATATCTAGTTGAAGGAATGCTGCTTTAGAGAAATCAGGCACTGCCAATACAGTGAAGTTCTCAGGCATTGTAGAAAGGCCAGTAGCGTAGGAAAGAATTGTTGTTGCTGCCACACCAATCAAGAGGGAACCTTGAATTTTACGAGCCATCAATAGAGCTGTAAAGATGAGGGAGAATAGAGCCAACAATGTTTCGCCACTGTGCAAATTACCAAGCGTTAAGAGCGCTTCGGACGCAGGCGGTACTAAATTACCGTGCGTTTGCACAACTTGACCTAAGGAGTTTGGAGACAAACTAATAGAGATAGCCATCAAGCCGGATAATTTCAAGCCGATGATAGCGATGAAGAGGCCGATACCAACAGTAATAGCAACCTTCATAGAGGCTGGGATACCTTCAACGATCATTTGGCGTATTGACGTAAGTGTTAATACGAGGAATACGAGACCGGAAATGAACACCGCGCCTAATGCTGTTTGCCAGGATACGCCCATACCGAGAACTACGGTAAAGGAGTAAAAGGCTAAGAGGCCAACTCCAGGAGCGAGGGCAATTGGATAGTTTACGAATAAACCCATAGCAATCGTTACAAGGCCACCACCTAAGGCTGTAGCGATGAGGACTGCATCTTTATCCATCCCTCCGAGACTAAGAATGTTAGGCGCCAAGAATAGGATGTACGCCATCGTGATAAACGTAGTAATACCAGCTAAAATTTCGGTTTTAACAGTTGTACCGCGTTCACTGAGTTGAAATAGTTTATCTAACATTAGATAACATCCTCCTATATGAAATTAAAAAAATACCCAAATAAAATATTTCGATATATGTATAGTGTATCATATTTCCCACCATTTTTTGTATGAATTTGTGATATACTATAAATATATTATGAAATGACTTAGAGGTTAACTTATGAAAATATCTACAAAAGGGCGCTATGCCTTACGGATATTGGCGGATATTGCAGAGCACGGGGTAGAAAAAAATGTACCAATTCGTGAAATTGCAGAACGCCAAGGATTTTCCGATAAATACTTAGAGGGGATTGTATCTCGCTTATCCTCCGCTGGCCTCGTTAAAAGTGGACGTGGTAAATACGGTGGATATCGCTTGGTAAAATCGCCGGCTGAATACAATGTATATGAAATTTTATATGCTGCAGAGGACTCCATTGCTCTCGTATCTTGTTTAGAAGACGATGTAGAGCCATGTCCGATGTTTAACGATTGCTTGACTGCTCCATTGTGGCAGTACTTGCAAGATGAATTCCGTCATGTTATGGAACGCGTATCCTTACAGGATGTAATGGATCACAAGTTTCCAACGGAATAAATGAGAGAGTCGCGTATCATATGCGGCTCTTATTTATATAGAATGTAAAAGTATCTTGCTATATATACTTTTATATATGAAAGGAGGGACCGAATGAGTACCACTACATATGACGCTCGCGGTGGCATGCGCAATGTATGGATTATTACGGCGGCCATGACAGTGCTAGCCATATGTTACACTATGATCATTCCGTTTTTGCCTATCTATCTTTTAGAATTAGGCGTTCCAAAGGCTGACGTAGCTCTTTGGTCGGGTCTCGTTTTCGGTATTACCTTTCTCATTGCAGGTATTATGGCTCCTATATGGGGCAAGATTGCCGATAATAAAGGTAAAAAACGGATGGCCTTGCGTGCTGGCTTTGCCATCGCTATCTGTTATGTATTAATTGGCTTAGTTACAGACCAATATCAATTACTCATGGGGCGTGCGCTCGTTGGTTTTGCTAATGGATTCTATCCAGCAGCAATGACTATGGTGTCCCTTAGTGTTGATGAAAAACAGGTTGGTAGAGCATTAGGTATATTTCAAACCGGCCTTATCTTAGGCAATGTCATTGGCCCGTTTTTAGGTGGCGCCGTTGAGAGTGTTGTAGGCATGCGGCCTGTATTTTATGTATCCGGTATTGCTGTGTTTATTGCGACTTTGGCCGTATTATTCTTTGTAAAAGAACCAAAATTACATGCTGTGGGTGCTGATGGAGCAGCGCAACCTACTCAACCTATTAAATCTACATCCTTACGTGAAGACTTTAAAGCAGTTCAACAACAGCCTGTATTAGTACGATTACTTTGGATATTCTTCTTCATGCAATGCGCTATTATGATGTTGCAACCTATTTTGGCCCTCTATGTAGGAGATATGCAAGGCACTATGGAAGGGGCGGCTATGATCTCTGGCACCATCCTTAGTATCGGCGGCTTAGCAGGATCCTTAACGACGAACCTATGGGTCCGCCTTGGTGAACGCCGTGGTTATTTTAAGACTATCTCCTACTGTATGATGGGGAGTGGTATCGTTTTATTACTTCAAAGCTTGCCAGTAGGTATTTGGTGGTTTGGTGTATTACAAGTGCTAATCGGCTCTTGTATCGTAGGTATTAACCCATCCTTGAGTGCTGCTGTTACACTGAACACAGATCCAAGCTTTAGAGGGCGCATGTTTGGTATGACTACGACTGCTCAACAATTTGGGTCTATGGTTGGTCCTGTGTTTGCAAGTATTGTATCTACTTATGTTGGCATATCCTATGTATTTAGTATTACAGGCTTGTTATTGTTATATATGGCTTTCCAATCTAGAAAACTATCTGCTAAGCACGAATAATACCATAAAAGAAAGCTCCACACGGTTATGTGTGGAGTTTTTATTGTTTGGACAGATTATCTAGATAGATTAGATATACTCATTAGGATTGAATAATATGACCAATTTTAATAA
>URPT01000038.1 GCA_900549845.1 uncultured Veillonella sp.
AGCCAACGCTTTTTGGATATTACCATAGACTTGGCTCAAACGCTTAACAGGATTTGATAAATTAATAGCATAAATTAAGAACGCAATCAAAGAACCTGCTGTAATAGTCCCTGTTACTACAGAATAGCCACCATACCAAAGGATGACTGCCACCGCAATGGCTGCAGAAAACTCAACCATTGGACTTAACAAGCTAGTCAACTTAGTCGCTTTAATAACAGCTTTAAAGTTGCGATCATTTTAATCTTCAAAACGATTCCGTTCAAAATCTTCACGAGCGAATGATTTTACTACTCGAATAGCGCTGATTACCTCTTGTAAAAGTGCTGTAATATCAGCCACACGGCCTTGTACATCATGACCTGCTACACGAAGCTTTTTACCAAATACATTGATAATTACTAGCACTACTGGAACTGTAATAAAGGTAACAAGTGTCAATTTCCAGTCAATAAGTAGCATAGACACGAGAGAACCGATAAGTGTTACAGATTCCGTAATAAAAGAAATCAAATTATCAACTACAGCAGTCTGAAGTGCAGCAACGTCATTGGTAAGATTACTCATGATAACGCCAGTCTTACGACGATCAAAATAAGATAAGCTTAATTTTTGTAGATGATTAAAGATGGCCTCCCGTACATCGATGATGACACGTTGTCCAATGTAAGACATATTATAGGTTTGACCATATGTAGCAAAGCCACGAATTAAGAATATAAGAATGATAGACCCTACTATGAGATTCAACATAAACATATTCTTATCATCTAATACTTGGTCTACTACATTTTTAATAAGCCAAGGCACTACCAAGTATGCCGCAGCTGCGACGATCATGCAGAACACTGCAAAAATCATGCGCTTATAATAAGGCTTTACAAAATATAAGAGCCTAGAATAACTATTCATTACATTTCTCCTTACCGAGGTTATATACCAGTTCTGCTACGCGCTTTACAGCACCTGGTTCACCTAATTTATGATGTACTTCACGCAATTCGCTACGCATCGCTTCATTGCGTTCCACATCAGTTAGAAGAGGTTCCACAAGAGATACAATAGCCTCAGGTGTCACTGCATCTTGTAATAACTCAGGAATTACTTCTTTGCCAGCTACAATGTTTGGCAAACCTACATGAGTCACATTGACGACCATCTTACCAATGCCATATGTAATTGGAGATACTCGATACAATAAAATAGTTGGTAACTCCATCATAGCTGTTTCTAATGTAGCTGTACCTGATGCGGCGAGACATACATCACAAATCTGCATCAAATCATATGTATGGTCTTCTGTAATCGTCACCGGCACTTTGTGAGCATCGATGAAAGTTTCTAATTCACTACGATCGATGGTATGTGCGCGAGGCAAGAAGAATTGAATATCCTCATGGTTCGCCATCAATTGCTCGCCACTTTTTAACATCGTATCTAGCAAGGATAGTACCTCTTGCTTACGGCTACCTGGCATGAGCAATACTTTTTTAGCATCTTTACGAGCTCCAAAGTATTCCTCAGCCTCTTCTTTGCTCATCGTAGGATGTACGATATCCAATAGTGGATGGCCTACAAATTCTACATCGCATTTATATTTACGATACGCTTCTGCTTCAAAAGGAAATATGGATGCCACCTTAGTGACATACTTACGAATTGTATTGCCACGGCTACTATGCCATGCCCAAATCGTAGGAGCAATGTAATATAGAACGGGAATTCCCAATTCATGAGCTACAGCTGCTAGCTTCATATTAAAACCAGGGTAATCTACACAAACTAGAATATCTGGTTTCTCCTTCATCATGACACGTTTTAAGTAGGTGCGAAGTTTAAAGAATTTCGGTAGTGATTTTACAATCTCTACAATCCCAATAACGCCTAAATTTTTAATATCATATACGATGCGAACACCAGCGCGTTCCATCAAGGTACCGCCCATACCAAACATGTCAACCGAAGGATCTATTTCTTTCAGTGCATTAGCAACACTGGCTGCATGAGTATCACCGGATGCTTCACCGGCAGAAAACATGACTTTCATTATGCATCCTTTCTGGAATCTACAAACTCTTGGTCAACAGCACAGATAACAATACCATGACGGTTTGCCAAATCTAGTACATCTTGTTGTTGAACAAAAATAGTCTTTTCAGCCTCTACAGCAAGGACTTTACATCCACTATCAATCATGGACATTAATGTTTTTATCCCTACAGCAGGAACATCAAAACGAACATCTTGATTTGGCTTTTCCGTTTTAACGACAACCGCATCGCCACGGCCTAATTCACCGCCACGCAAAATGCACTTATCAGTGCCCTCAATAGCTTCAATAGCCATAGCTGCTTTGTGTTTTACAACTACTGTTTGACCAATATCAAGTCCACCCATTTGCTTAGCTAGTTCAAAGCCAAAGCAAATATCTGCCCATTGTTCATCAGTAGGCTGTGTTTTTGAAAGCACCCCCACCTTTGGCATAAATGGTTTAAGGTATACAGTTTGATCTAACACTTTAAACCCTTCTCGTTCGATTTCATCTACGATGGCGAGCATGATCGTATCATCTTTACGATTTTTAAGGCGTTTAAGAACACCTAATGTTTTTAAATCAGGGAATGTAAGACCTTTGAAGAGAATTTCCTTAGTCACTTTACCTAACATAGTTAATTCTTCAACGCCTTCTTTTTTCAAGGTTTTAAAAATCTTACCTAATTTGGCAACACCAATATCATAGAAGGCATCAGCCTCAGCCTTTAAAGCCGGGTCTACATCTGGAACTACACCGATAACCACTACCTCATGACCTAATACATGAGCAGCGCGCATGAATTCTACAGGCAAAACACCAATGCCTGCAATCAATCCTACCTTTGCCAAGACTATACCTCCTAGATGACCTACGGCCTATATATCAATGAGTGATTACAAATTTACAATACTTAATGCCTCAAAAAAGACATAATCATATACAATATATTGTACTATAAATAGGCACTTTTTACCATTAAAACACCATGTTTTATGCCTATTTCTTCAACATTTTAGTAGAATTTTTTCATTCCTCTTTTTACGTCTTATGAACGTAAAAAAACTTCAAATATTTTATCAAAATATTTTATATGTATGACCTAATATTATAGATTTCATATCCCATTGAAAGCATGATATTTATAAAGTACATAAAAAGACCTCGTACATTATACGAGGTCTTTTGAATTAGTCGCGACGTGTACGCATAATACCACGATCGGCATTGCGTAAGAAGCGTAATAAATTTTCGATTTCTACAGAAGAATCAAGCTGCATTTCCATTTCTTCAATAGCCTTAGATAAACTAAAACCAGAACGATAAATAATACGGAATGCTTGTTTCAAATCTCGGCGTACTTCTTCTGAAATACCTGCACGAGATAAACCAACAGAGTTAAGGCCGATAACACGCGCTGGTTGACCATCAGCAATAACGTATGGTGGGATATCTTGGACCACCTTAGCCATGCCACCAACCATAGCATTTCGACCAATCTTAACAAATTGATGAATACCTGCAAGGCCACCAATAACTACGCGATCTTCAACGATAGCATGACCAGCTAAGCCTGCACAGTTACTCATAATTACATTATTACCAACAATACAGTTATGAGCCACATGTGTACATGCTTGAAGCAAGCAATTATTGCCTACACGTGTTTCTTCACCTTCACCAGTAGCGCGGCTAATAGTGACAAATTCACGGATAACCGTTTCATCACCAATATTACAATAGCTTTTTTCGCCTTTGAATTTTAAATCTTGCGGTTCCAACCCAATAGATGCGTTAGGATAAATCTCACAACGCTTACCAATGGTTGTCCAACCACCAATTACAACATGTGCACCGATTTGTGTGCCATCGCCAATCTCGACATGTTCGCCGATAACAGCGCCAGGACCTACGATTACATCTTTGCCCAATTTAGCATTTGGATGGACTATGGCTGTACTATGGATGTTGGATTCTGCATTTTCCATGCCTACAACTATCACTACAATCACTCCTCAATCATTATACAAGGGCAAACATGTATTCACCGCTAGCGCACAATTTGTCGCCAACATAGGCACGGCCTTCAACCTTACCCATTTTACCTTTGATCTTTACAATATCAACTTCCATACGTACTTGATCACCAGGTTTTACAGGATGACGGAAACGAACTTTATCAATACCTGTAAACATAGGTGTAAGACCGCGGTTTTCTTCAGGATATAGCAAAGCAATACCACCAACTTGTGCAATAGCCTCAGTCAATAACACGCCTGGCATTACTGGATTACCTGGGAAGTGACCTTGGAAGAACAATTCGTTGAATGTAGCATTTTTAATGCCCACAGCGCGTTTCATAGGTTCTAACTCAACGATGCGATCTACCAAAAGCATAGGATAACGATGAGGTAAAATTTCTAAAATGTCTTCGTGATTAAGAATCATGGCTGTGTCTCCCTTATTTCTTCCATTATACTACGAGCCAATTTTGAGTTTAATTCATGACTCGATTTCATAGCAATTACATGACCTTCGATTCGTCCTAATAAGAATAAGTCGCCTACTACGTCTAATGCCTTATGACGAACTAATTCGTCATCAAAGCGAGGTACAGACAAACACTTCTCATCATCATAAACTAACGCATTATCTAAGGTACCACCTTTTGCAAGGCCCATTGCCTGTAATTGTTCTAATTCTTTCATAAATCCGATAGTTCTAGCAGCACTAATATGCTCTTTAAAGTTTTCTGGTGAAACCTCAAAATCGCAATTTTGCGTACCAAGTAACGGATGACTGTTAACCGATGTAAATGTAATGCGATAGCCATCGTATGGTAAAATAACTACAAAACGATCGCCATCATATATAGCATGAGAACGTGTCACTTTATATACTTGACGTGGCGCTGTTTGTTCTTGAATGCCCGCCTCTTCTATGAGACCTATAAAAACTGCACTACTACCATCACCCACAGGAGGTTCAGGAGAATCCATCTCTATATAACAGTTATCAATATTCATAGCACTGAACGCAGCCATCACATGTTCTACAGTGAAAACCTTCGCTTCACCATTTTCTAATGTAGTAGCGCGCATAGTGTTCGTCACATTATCAATGTGTGCTCGCACAGAAGGATGACCTTCAATGTCCGTGCGGACAAACACAATTCCTGTATTTTCAGGTGCAGGTTTGAAAACCATATTTACTGGTTCACCGCTATGAAGGCCAATCCCTTGATATGAAACAGCCTGTTTTATTGTTTGTTGTGGCTTACTCATAAGAAAGTCCTTTCATAATCTGAATTCACGTTTACTATACACCAATATGTATTATACCCTATTTGCATAGGTGATACAAGAAATTTACCATATATTCAGTGATTTTGAAAGCATTTTTCACATAATTAAATTTATATAAATTTAATTATAAATACTGTATTATACACCATAAAAATAAAAGAGACTTTACTATGCTTAATTTATGCGGTATTTAAATCAATACTACATAAGTAGGCATGTAAAATCTCTTTATATTTATTAACTAGTGAAATACATCTGGAGGCGTTTCAATTTGTTCGCCATAAAAACGACGTGTCCACTTCCAACGATTGTGAAGCCAGAACCAATCTTCAGGATATCTTCTAATATAATCTTCAATAAACTCATTCAAAAGAGTTGTGGTAACCGCTATATCACGCTTTTTATCATCTGTACGCTCCACATAAATTGGTGGATGTACCTCAATCTCATATTTTTCAATAAACGGACTATAATGTATAGTCACAAAAATGATGGGTACATCTTGCATACGAGCTAATACAGCTGGACCTGCAGCCGTCAAAGTTTCATAACCAAAGAAGGGAACAAGTACTCCATCATCGCCAGGATCCTGATCCATGATAAGGCCTAAAAAAGCACCTTTTTTAAGTTCATTGATCATTTCTCGCACACCAGTTTTATAGGTTACATGTTGGTGCATGATACGACGATATTCATTGATAAACTTGTCCGCATCACCATTCTGTTTCATTGCTACAGAAATCAACGGATATCCTTCCGAAGCAAGAACACCACCGAGGAGTTCCCAGTTACCACTGTGAACAGCGGCTAAGATTGCGCCTCGACCATTCTCCAAGGCATCATCTAAGTATTCTCGATTAATAAACTCTACCATATCTTTGTATGCGCCATCCTTAATCTCTGGATAGCGTAGTACATCAATAATCATGCGACCAAAGCGTGTAGTACTAGCCTTCGCAATACGTCGAGCTTCTTTTGGATCATCTGTAATATTACAGAATAGAATTTGGCCTATCGCTAGGCGCTTGCGTTTAGGCGGCACCGCCAACCACGCAATTTCACCAAGCAATGTACCAATAGCATATTGCAAACCTTTAGGTAATAAGCAAATAAAGGCACTAAAGATTTTCATAAACCTATACATGGATTATTAGCTCTCCTTAAGCTGTGCTTTCAAAGCGTCAATTTCTTTTTGTAATTGTTTTACAGTTTTCACCATTTCTGGCAAACGATTTTCATAAGCAGCCAATTTTAACCATTCTTTATGAGGTCTCATTGGATAGCCCGCCATAATAGAGTTGGATGGTACATTACCTGTAATACCAGTCTTTCCAGCAAATTGCACATTATCTCCAATTGTGATATGTCCAGTACAACCAGTTTGACCTGCAAAGATTACATGATTACCACATTTAGTACTACCTGCAATACCAACTTGAGCAATTAAGAAGCAATCTTCACCAATTTCCACATTGTGACCAAGGTGTACAAGGTTATCGATTTTTGTACCACGACGAACTAATGTAGATCCCATTGTAGCATTGTCGATAGTTGTACAAGAACCAACTTCAACATCATCTTCGAGAATAACATTACCAACTTGTGGAATATGCGTATGTACACCATTTTCTGTAGCAAAGCCGAAACCTTCGCCACCAATTACTGCCTTAGCACGTAATACAACGCGTTTGCCTAAAATACAATTTTCATGAACAATAGCGCCAGCGTAAATATCAGAACCTTCGCCAATACGCACATTATGTCCAATATAAACATATGGACGTATTGTTACATCATCACCAATGACTGCATTATCATTAATTACACAATAGGCACCAATAGCTACATTTTTGCCTATTGTTACATTGTTACCAATAATAGCTGTGCTATGCACCTCTCTAGGAACAACAACAGGTGGATGGAAGAGTTCTAACACTTGTGCAAATGCTGCTTTTGCATTATCGACTACGATTTGTGCCATCGGTGCATCTTTCACTTCAGATTCAACGATCACAGCACCCGCTTGGCATAACGCAATATGTTCAACATATTCACCTACTGCAAAAGTTATGGATTGTTTTACTGCTTGTTCAAAGCTACGTGTTTCAGTAATAACAATAGAGCCATCACCTACAACACGACCGCCTACTAATGTTGCGAGTTCCTGTAAAGTTTTTTCCAAGGTAAACTCCTCCCCCTGTGATAATTCTTAATTATTGTGCACTTTCTTCAGTATTAACTGCTGTAGCTTGACCAGATTGTTGAGCATTTTGTTGCGCATCTTGTTGTTCTTGCGCTTTAGCTGCATTTTCAGCTTCCTTAATTTGGTCATCAGAAGCTTTACCCATTTTAGCGATCAAGTCGTCAGTTACATCAGAACCGCCACCTACAACAGCACCTTTTTCAATAACTACATCAAGTTTTTTCTCTTTTACAAGTTCACCAACTTTTTGTTCTTGATATTGACGATATTCTTGAGCTTTTGCATTTGCAAAGGCATTTAATTCTTGATTAGCTTGGTTAAATACATTTTGTTTAGATGCTTCATCAGCAGCGGCGATTTTAGCATCTAGCTCAGCTTTTTTAGCGTTAATTTCTTTAGTGATTTCAATACCTTTTTCAGTACTATTTGCTACTTTCACGCTATCAACGTAACCAACATTATTAGAACCACAACCACCTAAAATAGCCATGGAAGCTACTAAAGATGCACCTAATACTAAAGATTTAATACGTTTATTCATAATATAACTCCTTATTGAACTCGATAGGACGCCTTCACTGCATCAGTAATATCAAGCCCCTTAATATTACCACCATCATCGATGATGACTAAATCCAAATGTTGTTCCTCTGCAATAATTGCTACGCGCATACGAACATCTTCTAAAATGGCTTCATGAAGTGCACTCACTTCAGCTTCTTTATCTGAAAGCTTTTTAGCCCAAGAATCATTCCAATCCTGTGCTACAGGTAAGTTATTATTAGCAATGATCGATTGTGCTTGTTGTTGAACCATAGTATCTCGTTTAGCCGCCAATTCCTTTTGTAAGGATGCAGCATATTGGTTAAGTTCTTCTTGACCTTTTTGTTGCATAGGCGCAAGTTCTGCCTGTACTTTAGCCTTAATAGAGTCTACATCAAGATTCGATGGTTTTCTCTTAGCTAATAATTCCTTTAATCGCTCCTCTTTCTTAGCCTTCTCTGCCATAGCTGCTTGCTTTTGTGCATCATCAATATACACACGAGCATCATAAGCATATAAATCTAATTGGAGATTAACGATTTCAAGATCATATTCATTGGAACTAACCTTTAATTCCGACAAATATTTTTGAGTAAGTTCGTTTCGTTTTGCATTCAATTGCTGATTCAATTCATTTTCTTTTGTTGCAATACGAGTTTGCAATTCCACCGTAAGAGCATCTGACAAGGTTGAATCTAACGCAAGAGATTTCAACTGTTCCTCTTGTGTCTCTGACTTGGCATTTAGAGCTTGTTGTTCTAATTCATATTGACGTTGCAAAAGATCCAATTCATTTTTAGCTTGTTTATAATCCTCATAAGAAGGATTAAATTCTAATACATCATCAATACGTACAACACCTATTGATACCCCATCAGGACTCTGCTGACGATTTGTCACAAATCCATAGGCCCAAACCATAGCACATAATGCAACAACGAGAAATATGGCAAATCCGATATATCGTTTTTTCCCGTTCATTGTCGTTCTCCCTTACATAGAACTACAGTTTATTTTTTTGCATCAGTAGCTAGTTTTTTTAATACTTGATCTGTAATGTCTACGCCACCGTATAGTACTGTGTCTTTAGTCATAACAACGCTAAGACCTTTAGCATCGCCCACTGCTTTTGCAGCTTCCATAGCTTTATCTTGAACAGATTTAGCAATTTCTTGATCTTTTTTTGCTAAGTTTTGACGTGCTTCTTCAGCGAGCTTTTGTTTAGTCGCATCATCTTGTGCTGCATCAATTTTAGCTTGTGTTTCTTGTTGTAATTGGCTTTGATAGCTCATGTATTCCTGAGCTGCAGAGATATAAATTGGATTATCTTGAGACATCATACGAGATGTATCGATAACACCAATTGTACTATTACCACTATTACCGCTTGGTGTAGCCATTTGTGTATACGCTAATGCGCCAATACCAATAATAAAAATAGCAGCAATGACGATGGAAAAGATTTTCACATTCGCCTTGTTGTTCATCATTCGCATCATAATAGAGTGCCCTCATTTCTTTAAATTACTGCATCAAAGGATGCCATATAGAGATATTGGTGAAAGCCTCTTTAGAAAAGAGGCCTCCACCATATACATTTACTATATTAGAATTGTGTGCCGAAGCTGAAGTGGAATTTATTTTTATGTTTACCCACGCCATAATCAAGTTTAACTGGGCCAATTGGTGTAGTAATACGAACACCAGCACCAACGCCATAGTTAAATGTTTTCTTGCTGTTGTACCAAGATACATTTGGTGCATCCCATGCATCACCGATATCAGTGAACAATACACCACTAACCTTTTTAACGATTGGGAAGCGGAATTCCAATGTAGCATTGTACATATACTTGCCACGGAATTGATCATCTTCGTAACCACGTAAGGAGTCTGCACCACCCAATGTGAACAATTGGCTATAAGGAGCATCACCTTGGATAAAACCACCACGCGCGCGGAATGCCAATACATTCTTAGCACCTAGTTTTTTATACATACGTGCTTCAGCTGTGAATTTGTAGAAGTCGAAGTCACCGCCTAAGCCATGACCAGCCCATTGTGCTGTATAAGAAATACGACGACCACGTGTAGGTTCATAAATATTATCACGGGAATCGTATACCTTTTGCCATGTAATGGAATTGATACGGCCAAAGTTTTTATCTACATATTTATCATTTGCAAAGTTGTAGGAACCATTATTCCAATTTTTACCTTTGCCCGCATTTTTATCATAACGGAAGCCGGAGCTGTCATCATCATCCCATTTATAAGAATCTTTACGGGATTCAAGAGTTAAGTAATCACGAGTATATTCCCCTGTTTGACGACCGAAGGAAATATTGAAACCACGAGATTTCTTGTTATATTCAGCTACTTCATTACCATCTTCGTTGTAATCAGTGTATTCATCTTCACGGTTGAAGAAGGAGAAGCCCAAGGATGTACCTTTGCTATCAATCCAAGGTTTCAAGTAAGAGATTTGGTAGTTTTTGTATTTTTTCTTACCACCGATTTCCCAGTGAACTTTGAATTTATCACCAGTACCGCGGAAGTTATCTTCACCAAATTCAATGATACCCATCAAACCATCAGATTTAGAGTAACCAGCACCTAATGTAATAGTACCTGTTTTATGTTCCAAAACATCGATTTCAATGATTACATTGTTAGGGTCTTGATCACCTGGCAACATGCGAACATTTACATCATCAAAGAAGCCTAGGTTGTATACGCGTTCTACAGAACGGCGTACCAAGAATTTATTGAAAGGTTTACCTTTCTTTTGAACGAATTCGCGAGTAATAACTTTATCGCGAGTTTTCTTGTTACCAGCAGGAATGATATCTTCAACAATACCTTCTACGATATGAACATGAAGCACGCCTTGGTCATCTACGCGAATACCATCAACGTGTGCCAACATGTAGCCATCACGAGCGTATGCTGCGTTGATACCTTGAACCTTTTGGCCTACGTATACAGAGTTAAGAACTTGACCTGGTTGAAGATCCATGAATTTAGTCAATACTTCAGAAGTATAAACTGTATTACCTTCGAATGCCACGCCAGTAGTAATCGGATTTACTGTAACAGCAAAGTCCAATTTAACGCCTTCAGGTACTGTTGTAAATACAGGGTTTACTTCAGAGAAGTAACCAGTATTACCAAGGTTAGTTACGTCTTTGAATACACCATCAACAGATACAGCATCGCCGATTTTTTCTGTCAAGATAGGCAATAATTGTGCTTGTTGTTCAGCTGTTACACCAGAAATAGATAAACCAGTAATCAATTTACCTACATATGGATTAATAGACTCAGCATTAGCAGATGTAACATATTGAGCTTCTACAGTTGTAACAGCTTGAGTTTGGCCATTTTCAGCAGCCTTATCAAGGTCAGTACCACCAGTAGTTTTAGACACCATTTTTACTTGTTTGTCATCTGTTTTCAAAGCAGCATTATTAACTGTAACAGTTCCGTCAGAACCTCTAACTACAGTACCATCGCTAGATACAGTTGTATCACCACGAGCTGCTAAGATAGCTGCATCAGTTTCATCTTGTGTTGTTGCAGGTGTAGCTGCATCAGCATTGTAAACAGCTTGAGTAGTAGTAGCATCATTAGTAGTTGCTGCACTAGTTGTTGTTGTGTTATTTAAATCTGGAGTATAGCCAGCTTGTACCTCTGCAGCAAATACACTGCCTGTCCCCATGACAGCAGTCAACACGGATGCTGCAAGCATACTTTTATAGGCTTTTGGTTTAAACATAAATTCCTCCTAGAACTCATCCCCATAAAAAGTTTACATCTTGTTTTATAAAGACTAATAAATCTTTATTATTATAGCATAAAATACTGGGAATGAGTACTATATTAAACAAATTTTATGAAATTAATATGACTAGAATGTGCATACCCATGGGATTTGCACACTCTAGCCATAAACTTAGAAGCTTCTTGTCCAACGACCACCTAAATAATTGTTTCCTTGCGATGTACGCCATGCAGTGAACTTGAGGTTTCGTTTTACAGAATACTCAACACCATATTTATTTTGTTTATTATTGATACCTTGAGAATAAGTAAGCATTACCTTTGGCACAATATACTTGCCAATTTCAATGTTGTAATTACCTGCTGTTGCCCTATTAGTTGGTTCATCAGGATCAATGGAACCTGTCGTAATATTAATCCGATCTAAACCTAATGTATTTTGCAATGCATCTTGCACATAGCCAAAGGCAAACATTTGTAAACCTGCTGTAGCAACAGCATTCACATCATCATTTGTCAATGTACTACTATTTGAATCTGCACCACGACCAAAGGTTAACATGGAAATAATTTGCTTTCTAGACAAACTAGGATTAGACGACAAAGTAAGATCCATATGGTCTACAGTCCCTTTTACACCAAGCATAATATTGTAGTTGCTTACATTCGTTTCAGCCTCTAATTGTAAGTTTGGTAAATAGGAACCACCTACAAAGTGTGCATTCCCCTTCGTAATATTAAATACATGACTTAAGTATTTGAACGTACCAGATTTAACATCG